>NZ_JBHUDE010000124.1:0-14000 GCF_042678205.1 Oceanobacillus luteolus | reverse complement strand
TTTTTATTACTAATATTATACCAAATTAGGCAATAGAGTTGTTTTATTATTTTGATAAATAAAAAGAAATAAATAGGCTGTCGAGGGTTTCTCGACAGCCTGAGAAGCGCTTTCTAAAAGAAGCGCTTCTTTTTGATTAAGCAGTTTCAGCAGAAGCGATGATGCCGCCTGTTTCCACATCCACATAAAATTCATATTGTTTATTGTTGCCATCGATATTTCTGGTGATGCCTCCACGGTAAGCCTGATAAACAAGGCCGTTTTTCTCCACCTCTTCCGGTTTCATATAAATCCATGAACCGCTTATTGGACCAGTACGTTTAAAGGCTTCTTTTGCATTGCTCAACGCCTTCTCAGGTGTGATCTGTTGCTTTTGTTCCAGTTGGTCTCTAAGTAAGTATCCTACCGCAAAGCCAATGCCTGCAGCAAGTATGAGATTTCGTTTTTTCAATTCGTTCCACCTCTCAATTATGAAATAAACATCAATCCTGTTTTAAGTATACCTTACTTGTCGGAAAAATTAAAATTGCAGCTAACAACAGGATAGTGGAAAGCAGAATAACATATCCGTTATACTAATAGAGAATGAATAAAATACAGAAAATATATAAAAAGGGGCTTGAACATGAATCAGGAAACCTTGGATCTTTTTAAAAATCTAACTGAATTACAAGGGGCACCGGGAAACGAGCATGCTGTCCGGGCTTTTATGAAAAAAGAATTAGAAAAATATGCCGATGAAATTGTCCAAGATAATCTTGGGGGAATTTTTGGAGTTAAACGTGGAGAAGGCCCACGTGTTATGGTTGCTGGACATATGGACGAAGTAGGCTTTATGGTTACTCAAATTACGAAAAATGGTATGATCCGTTTTCAACCATTAGGTGGTTGGTGGAACCAAGTCATGCTTGCTCAGCGCGTTCAAGTAATGACAGAAAACGGACCGATTATCGGTGTAATTTCTTCGATACCGCCACATTTATTAACAGATGCACAACGGAAGAAACCGATGGAAATTAAAAATATGTTGATTGATATTGGAGCCGATGACAGGGAAGATGCTGAAAAGATAGGTGTGAAGCCTGGAGATTCAATCGTTCCGGTAACTCCATTCCAACCGATGGCTAATGAAAAGAAGATTCTTGCTAAAGCTTGGGACAACCGATATGGCTGTGGTCTATCCATTGAACTTTTGAAAGAATTACAAGGTGAAACGTTGCCGAATGAACTATACTCGGGTGCGACAGTCCAAGAAGAGGTGGGCTTACGTGGTGCACAAGTAGCTGCTAATATGATTCAGCCGGATATTGCTTACGTATTGGATGCTTCACCGGCAAATGATGCATCAGGAGATAAAAATGCATTTGGTCAACTTGGTAAAGGTGCCCTAGTTCGTATTTTTGACCGAACCATGGTGACACATCGCGGAATGAGAGAATTTGTGCTCGATACTGCTGAGAGCAATAACATTCCTTATCAATACTTTATTTCACAAGGAGGTACGGATGCAGGTAGAATCCACCTTTCCAATAATGGTGTACCAAGTGCTGTAATCGGAATTTGTTCAAGATACATTCATACATCAGCTTCGATTATTCATATCGATGATTATGCTGCTGCTAAAGAATTGCTTGTTAAACTAGTGAAAAATACAGATCAAAACACCGTTGATACCATCAGGAGCAATAGTTAGCAATAAATTGCTGTGATGGAGGGAGACTTCATTCCGTAGAGTCTAAGTTTTGCACAGTATGATGAGTTACGGGTTGTATACTCTTTAGGTTTATAATGGAGTGTACCGCCCGTAATTGCGTGATGAATGTGTGATTTCAATACTTCAATGATGAGGTGAAACATGAAACTGATTTTAGGTTCAAAAAATCCCACTAAAATTCGAGCATGCAAAGCGGTTTTTCCAGAACACGAGGTAATAGGAGTTTCAGTAGCGTCGAATGTTTCTCCTCAACCATCTACTGATGAAGAGACGAGACAAGGTTCGATTAATCGTGCGCTTGCTTCTATTAGCAGCAAGGATGCTGATATGGGGGTAGGTCTTGAAGGTGGAGTGATGCTTTTGGAAGGTCGACTCTATCTTTGTAACTGGGGAGCTCTTGTAACATCAAATGGAGACATTTATACAGCTAGCGGAGCACGAATCGAGCTGCCGATTGACTTTGTTCCCGAGTTAAATTCGGGCAAGGAACTTGGTGAAATCATGGAAGCCTATTCCAAAAAAGAGGACGTCAGATCTAACGAAGGTGCAGTTGGTATATTCACCAATGATATAGTTGATCGAAGTGAGATGTTTACCCATGTTATGCAACTACTTCGAGGTCAGATGGAGTATTGGTCGAGATAAAGTGCAAATGAAAATGGAGTGCACCAATTTGCACTCCATTTTCACTTATTCAAAGATATATGCAAGTACTTCTAATGCTTGATCCACTGTTTCAACCGTAATATTTGCTTTATTTGAAAGTTCTTTTAGTGGATGGATATGCTCTTCTGGACGAACAATAATGGTTGGCTTGTTCATCGTAATTGCAGCAGATGCATCCATTGCAGTGTTCCATTGCTTATATTTCTCGCCGAATAGGGCAATAACAACATCCGATTTTTGCATAAGTACTTGTGTTCTTAAATTGTTTACTGCTGAAGCAGCATCATCTCGATAATATTTACCTGGTTGTTCTCCGAGAATCTTCTCACCAATTGCATCTGATAGATCATGGTTTGTTTGAGGACCGACAAACGTAAGCGGTAAGTTTTTTTCTTTTGCCTTAGCTTTTACTTGATCACGCCAGTCCGTATGAATTTCTCCAGCTAAATAAACTGTAAGTTCCATTTCTGCACCTCCAATATTATTCCTATATACATACTACCTAATTGTGTGAGTATTGTTAAATGATTCATCCTATGCTCAGTGGAATCTAGTCGAATTTGTTTCCGGCAGAGGCTTGAGGATTGAAACAGATGAAAATGAAAGCTATGATAGAAAAAAGGAGTGGTCACTAGTGAAACAATTACAATCTGTTAAAGAATTTAATGAACTAAAAAATAATCAGCAAGTTATCTTTATGTTTTCAGCAGGATGGTGTCCTGACTGTCGAGTCATTGAGCCAATATTGCCTGAAATTGAAGAAAAGTATCCTGAATATACATTTGTTGAAGTAAATCGTGATGAATTTATGGAACTAGCGCAAGAAAATGATATATTCGGTATCCCAAGCTTTTTAGCATTTAAAGAGGGTGCTGAAGTAGGCCGTTTTGTAAGCAAAGACCGGAAGACGAAGGAAGAAATCATTTCGTTTATCGATGGCTTTTCGAAATAAGGATATGAGGGGGTACCATCGATGGCTAAGTTAACCAGTACTAAATTGCGAGACATAATAAAAGAACGTCTATCTGCTGACAAATACCAATTCCGTTTTAACCGTAAAGAAGACACATTAAGAGTAGAGTGGAAAGATTCAAAGCAGGGTATGACGTTAACTTTACCTAGTATCATCGCAAAATATGATACACGAGGTGAAGAAGTAATTAACGAAGTGGTGGAACATATTGAGGAAGCTTTAAGAATGATGAAGATGGAAGTCGAACTCACAGGTAAGGAGAAACAAATATTTCCTGTTATTCGCTCCACATCATTTCCCAAAAAGACGAATGCTGGTACAGCACTCGTTTATAAAGATCATACGGCAGAAACGAGAATTTTCTACGCTTTAGATGAAGGTAAATCATACCGATTGATTGATGAGGTTTTATTAAAAGAAGCGGGCTGGTCACAGCAACATTTGGAGGAAATTGCGATGTTCAATGCCAGATCCCTTTCTACTAAATATAAAGTAGACCGGGTGGCAGGGAATGATTTTTATTTCATTGCCACTCAAGATGGCTATGATGCATCTCGAATTCTTAATGAAGCCTTTCTGGATGAAATGAGCGAGAAGGTTAAAGGTGATATGACTGTTGCTACACCACATCAAGATGTTCTCATTATAGCAGACATTCAAAACAAAACCGGGTATGATATATTGGCACAGCTTACGATGAAGTACTTCACAGAAGGTCGGATACCAGTCACTTCTCTACCGTTTATTTATGAAAATAAAAAACTGGAACCAATATTCATCCTTGCAAAAAATCGACCAGAGAAGGAATAGAGAGGAAGATATAATAATGAACGTATTTTACAATCCAAAAGGTGTTGGCGATGTCCTGATCATACCAATTGAAGAAGGTGACCGCTATGAATATAGTTACGAAACGTATGGAGATATTGTCCGTATTATCGGCGAAGGTGGAAAAGTATTAGGTTACAATATCTTCAACGCAACGAAAAATTTTGACATAGAACAGACAGGTGCAATAAAACTTACAGAGGATTTCTTGAGTAAAATCCAGGAACTCTTTTATAAAAATGATGTGAAAGATGAGCTCAACTTTGATCTTAGCCCGAAGTTTGTCGTTGGCTACGTGGAAGAAAAGCAACCCCACGAAAATGCAGATAAGCTCAATGTTTGTAAAGTTGACGTAGGGAACGAAGTGTTACAGATCGTTTGCGGTGCACCGAATGTCGATGCGGGTCAGAAGGTAGTTGTTGCAAAAGTTGGTGCAACTATGCCTAGCGGATTGCGTATTAAGCCATCCGAACTACGCGGAGTACCTTCTAATGGTATGATTTGCTCCCAAAAAGAATTAGGGTTACCAAATGCTCCGGAAGAAAAAGGGATTTATGTACTTGATGATAGTTATCAGGTTGGTGAAGAATTTACTTTTTAACTTCATATCTTTGAAACACACACTATTATTTGGATAGCGTGTGTTTTTTTTGACGTCTGTCATACAGATTTAATTTTTTTATGACAACATTTGTTATAAAAAACTGGTAAAATAGATAGGTAACATGGAATGTTAGAGAAATGAGTGAAAGAAATGATTAAGAATCTATTGGAAAAAATGAAAAGTATATTTAAAGATGATGATGAAATTCAGGAACATACACAACCAACCACCCAACGTCAGGAAATAAAAGCGAGAATGACATATCAATATCCTGAGAAGAAATTCCGTTTTCCAGTAATACCTGACCATGTCGATGTTCCTGAGAAAGATAAACAATCACCTGCTTATGTGCGTAGGAAAAGAAGAGAGACTCCAGTTTCTCCACAAACTCCACAAAAGGAGATCAAAAAGACAAAGTCAACAGAACCGCATACCAGGAAAGTTATTCGGGATGAAAATGCTCCACCGTTTGAAGTAAGTAAAGTTCCATCACCTGTTTATGGATTTCAGAAACAGAAGAATAAAGAGACTGATCACGATATACCTACTTTTGTTCGGAAACGAGAAGAGCAATTAAAGAAAGAAGAAGAGAGTAAAATAATTGAAGCACTAGAATTAAAAGAAGAAGTGAACATAGAAGAAGATAAAGTAATTGAAGAAATAATGGCGGAAGATGAAATAGTTCTACAAGCAGAGACCGAACATATTGAAGAAATACAAGAAGAAATATCCTCGACCAACTTGGGTGAAGCTGAAGTAGCATCGTCCTTGGAAATTCCAGAGCAGGAAGAGGAACCAGTATTAGAAGCCAGACAAGCACCTAAAGAAGATATTAAGACCATTCAACAATTGGCGAAGGAAGAAATGGAGAATGAATCTACTCCCAAGAAGCACGAACAACGGCCAAGTAAACGGAGTAAGAAACGAGAAAGTAAAAATAATTCCGCTAAGGTACCGTTCAATGTAATTATGACACCGTTAGACCGGGCAAGATATCAACAAAAACAGGCATCGAGACAACAATTTGCAGAGCGACCTATTGAAAGACCGAAACATGAAACAGCGCAGAACTCTGAAGAGAATATGGATAGTAAACAGCATGCTATACAGAGGATAGGAGAGCAGGAAGAACCAACTACTAAAAATACGACGGAAAATGCTGTCGCAATTGAACGTCCGGAAGATATCCAAATTCCAATTCATCTGTTGAATGATCCAGAGGTTGAGGATTTTACTCATGAACATTGGATTGATGAACAGCAAAATTTATTGGAGCAGACACTGAAGCATTTCCACGTAGCGGCTAAAGTCGTCAAAGCAACTCAAGGGCCAACTGTAACAAGATTTGAGGTCCAACCAGAATTAGGTGTCAAGGTTAGTAAGATCCGAAATCTAAGTGATGACCTGAAATTGAATATGGCTGCTAAGGATATTCGGATTGAAGCGCCGATTCCAGGGAAAAATACGGTTGGTATCGAAGTACCGAATCCTCATCCACAAATGGTTGGTTTCCAGGAGATTGTCGATACAGAAGAATTTAAAAAGAATCCATCACCTCTTGCTATTGGATTAGGACTTACTATTGAGGGAGAACCAAAGATAACAAATATCCAAAAAATGCCACATGGCTTAATTGCTGGGGCAACTGGATCTGGTAAGAGTGTTTGTATCAATACGATTCTTATCAGCATCCTGTATAAAGCAAGTCATGAAGATGTGAAATTTTTAATGATTGATCCAAAAATGGTTGAGCTAGCTCCGTATAATGGAATCCCACACTTGGTTTCTCCGGTCATTACCGATGTCAAAGCTGCAACCCAAAGCTTAAAATGGGCTGTGCAAGAAATGGAAGACCGGTACGAACGGTTTGTTGAAGAAGGAGTAAGGGACATTGAACGGTATAACCGTAAAGTATTGAGCGACGGTAGAACGGATCGTAAAATGCCATACATCGTCATCGTCATTGATGAGTTGGCCGATTTAATGATGATGTCACCACAAGATGTTGAGAGTGCAATCAGCCGTATTGCACAAAAAGCAAGGGCTTGTGGAATTCATCTCTTGCTTGCAACACAACGACCTTCTGTGGATGTTATCACCGGGCTGATTAAAGCAAATATACCTACACGAATCGCTTTTAGTGTATCTTCTCAAGTCGACTCCCGTACTATCTTGGATGCAAGTGGAGCAGAAAAACTTCTAGGTAGGGGAGACATGCTGTTTATGGAGAACGGTACAGGGAAAAGTGTCAGATTACAAGGACCATTTGTTTCCGATGATGAAATTGAAAGAGTCACTGCTTACGTGAGGCAAATTGCAGAACCTGAATATTTATTTGAACAAGAACAATTACTGGAACAGATCGAGTTTGAAGAAGATGAGGATGAGCTGCTGGAAGAGGCAATTCAGTTTGTTATTCGACAACAGTCGGCAAGCACCTCGATGCTGCAGCGTCATTTTAAGGTTGGTTATAATCGTGCAGCCCGTTTGATAGATACAATGGAGGCGAGGGGAATCATCTCAGGGCAGAATGGAAGCAAGCCTAGAGACGTCCTCGTTAATGAAATAACTGTCGAATAAAGTTTAATATTTGTCTCGCTTATAATAATTATATATGATGTTGGTATTGAATAGATAAACTAAGGAGAAGTCACAATGAAAGAGATTGACCAAAAGCTTGCGGGGAAAATTGAACGTTTAACGAATAAAACATTTAAATTTGATGATCGTATTAAAGATGGCTGGTTTTCGGCGGTTTACTTCCTGAAAACAAAACAAATTGCGGAAGAGATTTTGCCGAACAATCATGTAACAATGCAATTCTTTCAAAAAGACCATGCAGTACTATGTGGTACGGATGAAGTTATAGCATTATTACATACATTTGCTGACCAGCCCGAAACACTAGAAATAAAATCATTAAAAGATGGGGACCGGATCCAACCTTATGAAACCGTGCTAACCATTTCTGGTTCCTATCAGCAATTTGGATACTTGGAAGGAATTATCGATGGAATCCTTGCGAGAAGAACATCTGTAGCTACAAATGTATACAATGTTGTAAAAGCAGCGAGAATCTCGGGCAAACAAAAGCCTGTCATATTTATGGGGGATAGGGATGACCACTACACAACCCAAGCCGGTGATGGCTATGCTGCATTTATTGGAGGGTCTACCGCCCAAGCCACCCATGCGATGAATGAATGGTGGGGGAAAGAAGGAATGGGGACAATGCCTCATGCTTTGATTCAAATGTTTCGTGGGGATGTAGTAGCAGCGGCTGAAGCATATCATAAAGTTTTTCCTGAAGATGAATTATCGGCGCTTGTTGACTATAACAATGATGTCATAACGGATTCATTGAAAGTTGCCAAACGATTTGGTGATCAATTAAGCTCGGTACGTCTAGATACTTCCCGAACACTAGTAGATAAGTACTTCTTGAGGAATCACCACTTAATGGGTACCTTTGATCCACGTGGGGTGAATCCGGAATTATTATTCGCTCTAAGAAAAGCTTTGGATGATGAAGGGTTCCAACACGTGAAGATCATGGTTTCAGTGGTTTTACGGAAGAAAGAATCGAGGAATTTGAAAAAGCTGGTGTACCAGTGGATATGTATGGAGTAGGCAGAAATTTATTGCGGTTAAATATTGGTTTCACTGGCGATTTAGTTTTGCTGAATGGTTCACCGGAAGCGAAAGAAGGACGAAAGTTCCGCCCAAATCCTCGTTTAGAAACGGTGGAATATTACAATTAATTATCGGGTAGGCTGAAAGAAGTATTTTCATGACCTAGATTGTTTGCTATAATTAACTATTGTGTGATAATCTATCACAAACAGTACGTCAAATCCTTGTTTGAACATGTGGAGGTTCTTTTTATGACAACTTACCATCTTATTGGTATAAAGGGAACTGGAATGAGTGCCCTTGCACAAATTCTTTATGACTCCGGTGAAATCGTTCAAGGCTCCGATGTGGAAAAACACTTTTTCACAGAAGATGCCTTAATGGAAAAAAACATTCCAATTCTCCCGTTTTCTAAAGAAAATATTAAAGCAGAATATACGATTATTGCAGGAAATGCTTTTTCAGATGAACATGAAGAAATCCAAGAAGCAAAACGATTAGGTTGTAAATTTTACCGCTATCATGACTTTCTTGGTGATTGGTTAAAACAATTCCGCAGTATTGCGATAACCGGTTCCCACGGAAAAACTTCAACGACTGGTCTACTTGCCCATGTGTTGAATGAAGCCTTTCCTATTTCCCATCTAATCGGTGATGGAACAGGTAAAGGACATGTCGATAGTGAATATTTTGTTTTTGAAGCTTGTGAATATCGTCGTCACTTTTTAAGTTATGAACCGGACTATGCGATAATGACAAATATTGATTTTGATCATCCTGATTATTTCACGAGTATTGATGATGTTTTTTCTGCTTTTCAAGATATGGCTGATCGCGTGAAGAAAGGTATTATCGCTTGTGGTGATGATGAGTATCTGCAACGGATAACTGCAAAGGTGCCTGTATTGTATTATGGATTGGAAGCTGGAAATGACTTCCAAGCCCAAAATATAAAGATAACCGGAGAAGGAACAGAATTCGATGTATTTGTAAGAAACACATACTATGATACGTTCCTGATTCCAATGTTCGGTGATCATCATATTCTGAATGCATTATCCGTAATCACTTTATGCCATTATGAAGGGCTATCTGCAGCAGATATTAAAAAGCTCAGCACATTCGGTGGTGTGAAACGACGCTTTTCCGAAAAAACAGTCGGTAATCAAGTGATTATTGACGACTATGCCCATCATCCGAAAGAAATTAGAGCTACCATTCAATCTGCTAGACAGAAATACCCGAACAAAGAAATAATCGCCATTTTCCAGCCGCATACTTTTACGCGAACAAAAACATTTTTACAAGAATTTGCAGACAGTCTAAAAGGTGCAGACTATGTATACTTATGTGAAATCTTTGGTTCAGCAAGAGAAGAAGCTGGGAAATTGACTATCACCGACCTGCAAAAGTTAATAGAGGGTTGTGAGATTTTGGATATCGAAGAGACGAAAGTGCTCGAGAAGCATGAGGATAGTGTACTTATTTTCATGGGTGCTGGTGATATTCAAAAGTTTATTGAAGCTTATAAACCAGAAATGAAAGCTTCGATTATTAATGAATGATGTATGAAGAAAGTCTGTCAAAGGTAACCTAGAGTAGGAGGCCTTTAGGCAGGCTTTTTTATTTATGGACATCCATTAGATAGTTTATATCAGTTATTTGATCACATACTAGCTTCTATGTAGGAGAGATTATATTCTCTATTTGCCTGAGAGAAGGACATAAAAACTTGTTGGGGAAAATATCATATATTTACATTCCTGAATAAGTGATTTGATAGCCGTTTTGGGAAAATATTAAGTGTTTATCTTCCTGAAGTAGAACTACAATCCTATTTCGGGAAAATATTATGAGTTTATTTTCCCGAAGCAGTAGTGCAATTTCATTTTCAGGCATAAAGCAACAATTTTAGGTACCAAAGATTGTTCGATAACGCTATAATCTCATCCACCATATAATTCGAAAATTTAAAGATAAAAGTATATACTAAACGTATATACAAATTATTTTTGGTACGATGTTTAGTCCATGGCAGTTAGGGTATAAATTTTATAAGTACCGCTAACTGATCATACCAGTAATCAATCGCAAAAGGAGCTGTTAAGACTATGGAAATCATGCTTTATATCGCTATAATTATCGCAGTTATAGCTCTTGTGGTACTGACCGTCTATACGATCAACACCCTGAAGGTAACGAAAGACTTTCTAAATGAAACGAAAACAACACTACAGGGATTGGAAACACAGGTGAAAGGAATTACTACGGAGACAACACAATTACTTAATAAAACGAATCGTCTTGCGGATGATGTGGAATTAAAATCCCGAAAAATGGATGGCCTACTGGACGGAGCTAAAGGAATTGGTGAGACGATGAAGGAATTTGATCGTTCATTGAATCAGTTATCGAATAGTATTGCCCGCGCTTCTTCTGAAGATCGAGAAAAAACAAACGAAGCAGTGAAGTGGGGAGCATCTATTTTGGAATTTGTGATGAAGCGAAATAAACAAAAATAAAAATTAATTCTATTAATGGAGGGACTAAAAATGGCTGAAAACAATAATACGAAAGACTTTGCTATTGGTGTTGTGTTAGGTGCGGTAATCGGAGCCTCGACGGCGTTATTATTTGCACCAAAATCCGGGAAAGAGACACGACATGATTTAAACATGGGTGCCCAACAAGTTAAATACCGTGCTGGCGAATTAAAGGATATTGCGGTTGAAAAAAGTGCGGGTTGGAAAGATAAAGCATATACTACCGGTTCTGAATTGAAACAAAGAACATTAGATACAAGTGCTGAATTGACCAAGAAATCTAAAGAACTGACTAAAACAGCTGCTACTAAAGCACAAGAAGTTTCAAAAGCGGTCTCCGAGAAAACTAAAGATTTCACGAAAAAAGCTGCTAATCAAGCAGACGCCGTTGATGAAAAGGTGAATCAAGCGGCTGATAAAGTGAATAAAAAAGATACTACGAACGTTGTAGATCGTGAAGTGGAAAAATCAGGTGAAGAAGTAGATAAAAATATTGAAAAAGCAGCAAATGTCGCTGCCGAAAGCATAGAAGATGCAGACGAGGCATTAAAAAGCAATAAAAATAGTGCAAGTACAGTTAGATAAAACAGAGGCTAAAGCAAATCCTGCTTTAGCCTTTTTCATTGTCTCATTTCCAAACTTTACACTGATACTTCGCTCCAAATAATCGCTAAACGATCTCCATTTTGAATCATTGTATCAAAACCTGCTTTTTCTTCATTACGAAAAATGGTGAAATTCCCGTTAACATTTGTTAAATCCACATCGACATAACGGAAAACATCTTGGAAGAGGAAAGTTTGATTATTTATGTTTTTCATTGTCAGTCGGTCGTTAGGATATAGCTTGCTATCATATTTCAATACGTCTTGCTTACGTAAAATCTGATAAGCTGGTTTTTTTAATGTTATTTTCTCCTTATTAAACGCAACCTCAATTTCTTGCCAATACGGTTGTCCTAACATATTAACTACATCTTCAACAGTCGGTGTGATAGAGGGAATTATTTTAATCTCATCTCCATGCTGTAAAGTGGTATTCACGTTTGCCTTCTCGTTGTTCACGAGAAAGGAGGTTCCACTCATTGGAAGATTTATTTTTCTCTGATCAATGATAATTGGGAAGGAAGGTTCGATGTTTTGGTTTGGAAAGTACTTCGTTAAAAAGTCTTTAATCGATATTTCCTGTCTCCATCTGATATTGTCTCGATCTTTCACCCTATAAGTTGAAGGTTGCATGGTTCCATTTACGAGAAAGGAAGTTCCCATATCATACAACTTACCGTTGTATTGTACTTGAAACATTTCCTCTCGCCCAACCAGCTCGGCCAAACTAATTTCTGCATTTTCTCCGTCGTGACCTCTTTCAATCTTTATCGTGTCACCATGCTTAACTTGATCATGTACAGTTGCTGGAGCATGATTGAGATAAATGACAGGAGGCTTACCATACTCGCCTGAAATGGTTATTTCTTTGCCATTCAGTGTTATAATAACAGCCAATCCAGGTTTACCGTAAAATCTTCTTAATTCGTAACCTGCTTGCACGAGACAATCACCGACGGTCAATTCATTCACTTCGAATAAACGCACATCTTCTCCATTAACAATGACACTTATATAGTGTACTGGACGTTCTTTAGCAGTAATTGCAATTCCAATAGGAGTTACAAAAGTAGGTCCAGCTGGTAAATTATCAGATGCCTCCAATTGTTGGATAGCGTCTACCCCACGGATAGCGATTCGATTTAACGGGAGATCAAGTTCACCGGATAATTTATCGCTGATGTTCGGTGTTAAACTCCCACCGCCGACAAGCATCACTGCTCGTGGACTTTTTATATTCAGCTTCTTAATTTCTCCAGCTATCGTTCTTGCGAGGTGATCTACTTGTTGTTCTATCTCTATTATTAATTCTTCATAGGTTATAGTAGTTGAAAAACCGAGTATATCCTCAATTTCAGCGGTTTTTTCCATGACTATTTCTCTTTTTACTTTCTCTGCAACAGGGAAATCAAGTAAGTATGAGTCGCTGATTGCTTCAGTTATCTCATCACCCGCCACAGGAACCATTCCATAGCTGACTACGGTCCCTTTATCTGTAATTGCAATATCGCTTGTGCCTGCACCTATATCGATTAAAACAACATTCAAGCGCCGCATGGATTCGGGAATAAGTACATTTAGAGCCGCAATCGGTTCTAACGTCATCGCCTCAACTTCTAAATCTGCTTTAGTTACTGCGGTGAGCAGGGATTCCACAACAACTTTTGGTAAAAAAGTTGCAATGATATCGGCACTGGCCTCATTTCCTTTCTGTTCGATAAGGGAGCCAATGCGTTCATTGTCTAATTGATAGTATAATAGTGAATATCCTACACAATGATAATGATTGGAACCATCATTCATTTCGTCAGCCTTTAGCTTCTCTTGTGCAACTTGAAGTGCAGATAACTCTAAATGCTTAACATCTTCATTGGTCTGGATAGGATATTCAAGCAAATTGACAGAAGCACGGGCTTCTATAGTCTTCAAAGCCCTCCCAGCAGCTGCTATGCATACTTTATGTTAGCTGGTTCCGATCTTGGCCTCTAACCTTGATTTAACCTCTTTAATGGTATTAGCGACTGCGACTACATCATGGATTTGACCATCCCTCATAGAACGTTCATCATGTTCAATTATACAATAATCAATCAATCTAATTTTAGACATATCTTTCTCGATTAGCACTCCAGTAACGGAGCGTGTTCCAATATCTAGAGCGAAAGTTATATTACTCATATGTATCATTACTCCATTCTTTCAAATAGGCAATCTCAAACCAGCCACTCTCTCTAATTATCTATTATCTAATTTATCATATTGAAACTAAGAGGGGGATGTTTAACAACCCGACAATCTCCTAAGTGCATCGATAGTTAATAGATAACCATTCACTAGCGTTGCATAAATAATACCAGAATTTTCAGTTTTAATCTTTTTTCTATTAGAGCCAAAAAAGTAAATACCCAACTAAAGGTGGCTCCATTCATTTTTT
>NZ_JBHUDE010000123.1:0-13223 GCF_042678205.1 Oceanobacillus luteolus | reverse complement strand
ATTAGTTCTTCATGTGGCATAGAAAAGCACCTCCTTCAATTGATATTTCTATCTTAGCAAGAGGTGCTTCATTTTTGTATGCGTTGTTTGATTACGGGTTTACCACTCAACTCTCCAACATCCCCACCAACATCCGAAAAACAGCCGAAGGATTCCTCTTCAATTTGTCATAGGGTACAATTTCCATCTCGTTTCCATTATCTATAGCCAATTCCTGTGTATCCTTCTTTAGTTGGATATTAATATCTTTTATCCTAAACTCCGTAACACCCGTTGCATAATCAATTGTATTATCATCCAACTCTAACTGAATACGATCTGAAACTCTCCGCAGCATTTTCCAGAGAGTCACTTCTTCCTTCGACTTCATAAATAACTCCGGAAGTTCCGTAGAATCTTTCAACATATCGAGTGTGGTCAACATATAATTTGCAATACCATACTGAACTGGTTTGATAACATCGAGCAAGTTTTCCCAAATCTCCACTTCAAAAATGACATTTTTCTTTTGAATTTGAACATCCTTAATTTTTCCGTAGACAAATACTCCATGTTTTTCTGTTATACTCTTTTTCACATATAATGCAATATAATTAGCTTTCTGCCATCCATTCTTTAACTTATTAATTGGTCTGGAGTAGTATCTCCCCTTCAGATACTTGCGATATGCAGCGTGAGAATCTACTAATCCTACAAGTACAATTTCCTGCAGAGATGATTGCCACTCTTCCACCGTACCTCTTGGAAGGATTCCTTCTTTTTGGAGTTCTTCCGGACTTTTATCAACTAATCTATGGACAAACTGCTCGACTAAGTTCGTTGCATCTGGAAGAAAAGGCAATCCACCAATATTGACCCGATCAATACTTTTATAAAAATGATGATGTTGATAAGATTGTTCATCAAACCATGGAAATAATACGTAAGCACCAAATGATGTCCGTTCATATGGCCCATTAATTCCCGCTACAATTGAATCCCGGTAACGATGCATTGTATTAATATCTTCCTCTAGGGGTCCAGGGGTTCCATAGCGTCTTTTGTAATAACTTTCTGTTTGTGCATAATCCACCCGATATTTAGCATCAAAGATAAAGTTGTAATGATAATCTTTACCTTTCTTTTCGAGACTTAACATCGTATCAGGTTTCTGGTTGACGGTAGGCAATTTATTTTCATATTTCTGGTAAGTTAAAATGATTTTTTCCTCTGTGACCGGATGGCGATAAATGCGTTTGGCTGATTGATTCGCATCTAAAACTACAAACAAACCATTCCGATTCACTTTTACAATATCTTGACTTACCAATTGATAGTTCTTACCAAGAATTTGACCAAGCTTTAAAAACGTCCAATACTCATATAACGTAGCCACATCTTTTACAGACATTTGAAATACTTTACCATCAAGGACAAGGCCTCTTGAAATCGTTAAATAGATTTGATTGGCATCCCGATAATTCGGTGCCATTTGTAGAACTAAACTCATAGTGGAACGGTCGAGTTTTCCAATCCTTTTCCAAAAAGGTTGCTTCAATCTCGAATCGATGAGAGTAATCATTCGCTTCACTTTTCCGATGATATATTGGTCGTCATCCTGCCTAAATCTTCGGTTCTGTTCTTGGATGGAGGTGTGCAAGTCTTCGAGCTTATGAACCAATCTCTCCATCATCCATTTGATATATCGATTTTCATTCGTATCATAAGTGACCTCTTTCTTGATTCTCAATCCTGAAGTAGGTAGGAAATGTTTATTTCCAAGCGGGATACCTCTTTCCACCTCCACAAACAACTCAGGACGCTTTCTTAAAAAACTTCTCCCTTTAGAATCGAGTTTTCCAATCTGATCGCCTCTTGCCTTCACATGAGTTTTTTGGAGATTGTGATTCGGCTGTTTTTCTATATTCGAGATTGCTCGTATGAATCGTTCAAAGTAATGTTCAATCAATCGATAGAATTCAGCTCGTGAAGGTTTTCCATCCAACTTCACTTTCGCTCCATGATATGTTTTTCGGATAAAATGGAAAGCTAGATTATAAATCTCATCATTTACCTCTTCCAATAACTTCTTATAATCATTACGATAATCCAATTTAGAAGGAAATATTTCTAGTGTCACTTCCAGCAATTTTGTTGTATGGTGAAAGACTCTGAAAGTAGTCAACCCTACTTCATTTTGGAATTGGAGATTACCCATTAAAATGTTTTGGTCTCCGATTGTAGTAGAGGAGATAGCGTTCCGAATCCCAGGATGTTCATGATGAAATGACAATTCCTGATTCTGCTTTGGTGCAATAATTACTTGATATACGCTATTTTCAAAGAATATCGGCCGTAAAGTTGAAGGTTCAACAAGAGTGTTTTGGTCAATATCATATACTTTGATTTCTTCTATATCCCTTCCGTTAACAACAAAGCCCATTGTGTCATGAAAATCCATCGAACGATATTGTTTTAAACTTTCGTACCTTTCGTGATAGGGCCTCCCTTTAATGATTAAGGAAAGGTCATCTGTTTCAACGTGAACTAATTCAATGTCCTCACGAGATCCAGAAGGAAGTGTAGCCATCACGTAACCTCCTAAGCATCTCCGCCACTTTTTTCGCACTCTGAGGATATTTTGCTGTAGCAATATCTACTTCTTCTATCTCTACTCCCTCATCCAATCTTGTATTTGTAAACATCTCATATAATTCACGTAGCAATTGTTCTACTAAGGAATCACTACCTGAGATCCGTGGAAGAATCTTTTGTAGCACACAATGATCGAAGGCTGTTTCAAAACTTAATAGATTTGCTTCATCGTTATAGATCATATAAAAACAGATTTCATCCCGGACACGATATCCGACATGAGCATTGTTCTTCTCTAAAATGGTGTTTATTTGTACAAGTTCATTTGTCACTTCTTTGATTAAATCTTCATGTTCAGCGTAAGCATCCTTTAAGTGGAGATACTTTGGCTTCAGTTTTTCATTATCGATTCGAAGTGGTGCAGCCGTATTTGTTTCATGTAGGAATGCAAGATTATCAAGTTCCACCCGATTGAACTCGATTGTATTCGCACGGTCAAGCACCTTTTTACTGAATGGATACGTTGTTTCGTCCATATTAACGGTACCAATCACATACAAGTTATTAGGAAGGGAAAGATCAAAACCTACTGTTTCTTTTGTTAACAGATTCGATGATACAACTTGTCCATCTTTCCATGTGCGACTTTCCATAACGGAAAGGATGTCACTAAAATAATGCTCCACTCGTGCTAAGTTCATTTCATCCAGCAATACAAAATATGGGTAATCTGGATTGTTTGTTGCAATTTTAATCACTTTTGTTAATGAGCCTTCTTTAAAATCACCTTTAATATCTACATAGCCCAATAAATCAGAGCCATCATTCCAGTCTGGTCGAATTGGTATCAATGTAAATTGTCCATTGTCCTCGTCTGCACCAACACTTTCGGCAAACCATTGAACCATTTTTGTTTTACCCGTACCAGAAATTCCGGAGAGAATGACAAAGGGTTTCGCCCTTAGGGAAAGGTAGAGGTTGGTTATTTCTTCTATGGTGTAGTTGAAGCCTTTAGATCGGACGTATGTATAGATGTGTTCAATAAGTTCTTTTTCACTTGCCAATTCATTCGCTTCTTTTACAGCTTCTATTGATTCATCCTTTTGATAGGCATCTACTATTTCTTGGTCGATAACTTGTAAGTCCTCGTCTACTATACCTACGGTTTTTAACCAATCGATTACATAATTATATCTCTTATCCAATACACTCTCTTTTATTTGGGTCCCATCTTTAGAACTAACAATAGTAGAACGTAGCACATCTTTTATTAGTTGCTTCGTTTCTATTTCTGTCCATTCTGAGGCTGATTCAAGTAATTGTATTATCATTTTAATAATAGGTATCGAACTAACTCGTTTACTTTGTTCTAATGCGTTTGGAACCTCCGTTACAAATAAATTTTCATTACGATCAATATAATTTAATATATTCAACGCATTCAGTGCTCGCCAGCTAACACTCCTACTTATAGAACTTGTTTGATCGCCACCTAATAAATCTTCTAGCATTTGGATCGTATGCTGGTAACTTGCATTAGGTAAATCTAATGTTGTATACTCTGTCAATTCATATGTAGTTTCTTTTACGCTCACAAAGGGTATCCTGTCTAAAATCTCCCTACTGTTAAACGTAATTTTCGTACGATCTATCTCTTGCTTATTTAATATCTCAACCAAAGAAGCTTTTATCTCACCATATATCTCGGTGGAATATGTTTCACTTGAATGCAAAGAAATAAGCTCTGATAAGAATTTATCAAGGGTTTTAGGTAAATCAAATTGAATAGATTTCTTAATATATTCCTCGTAATATTTCACCATGATTCTAAGGTCTTCTAATAATTGCTCATCAGATGGAAAACCATCAATTAAATAGGGAATATAGATTGCTGTTGATTTTTTGTAATCTACGGCAAATCTACTTTCACCTAAATAAAAGTTGTTATCTCTATGAATTTGTGGTTCTTTAATATCTAGTTCTTCTCTAATTTCTTTATTAATCCGGTCCATTTCTGCTGGAGGCGTTTCTGTTACGCCTTGGGCCAACGCTAAATAAACATGAGACATGTCTTCAGCAAATAAGTAAACAAGATAAAATCCTCTTTGTGTAGAAGTTGTAATTTCCCTGTTCATTACTGCAATCCAAGGAACATGGGCCCAATTGCCTTGGCCTACTGAACCTTTAATAAGATATTTTTTTCTATTTAGTTGGCTTTTACGATAAAATTTTTTTGGGATTTCTCGCCTTATAAGCGTCCCCAACTCATGTTCTTTAAAGGTTTCTGTTTTTGCTTGTTTGTAGTTATTCATAAAAATTAGTAGTTGGTCTTTTAGTGATGGCAATGAAAAATACCTCCTTTTAACTAAATTATCTTAATAAAAACTCCAGCATTTAATGGGAGCGAGACCTTTAACTCGAATTTCACTGTGTTCCATTCCCAACGATATGTATAGCCCGAAAACAGTTATAGGGGGATCAAAATGAATTGAATCATGGATATACAGATACAAATTAACTGAAGTATCATAAATCTGTATACTTCTTACTAATCCCAAAAGACTTTTCCACTGGATATTTACTTCTATTCTTTCTAATTTTTTCTTTAATAGCAGTTTCCATATTTATATCTAAGGCATCAGACAACAATAATGCATATATAACCACGTCCGCTAACTCATCCTTCAAGTTATCCATATTTTCTTTTATAGCTTGCTCACTTGTTTTCCATTGAAAGTTCTCCAATAACTCACTTGCTTCTAAAGAGAGCGATAACGCCAGATCCTTAGGATTGTGGAATTGCTTCCAATTTCTCTCGTCCCTGAATGCTATAACCTCCTCGATCAATGAATCGAAAACAGAGGATCCACAATTAAACTTATTACTTTTAAAATCTTGGTAGATTAGTTCTGCTTCTTTGTATTGAGGGAATGGAACAAATAATGAAACGTTCAATTCTCCAGAAGAATCTGGGTTACTCTGCTCCGTCCGCCAATCTATATGAGGGTATTTATTTTCAAGTGCTTCTTTCATGGCATACACTCTACTAGCATTCTTACTATTAAATGAGTCCAATTGTTTCATAATTTACTCCTTTCTTTAATGATTCAATAATCTCTATCCCTAATGATAGTCCCCGTTTGCTTCAGCGACCTTCATATTGCCATATTTTTGACCACGGTTTTGGTAAAATTTTAATAAATGGTTTCCTAGTTTTAAATCACTGGCATAAATATATAAACCCTTTATTCCTCTCTTTAGTAGAACATTTATAGAATTTAGTATGATTTTTTCTTTAACAGCATCTGGATCTTTGAATTCATCTTTTCCTCTGAATGCCTCAGTATCCTTATAATTTTCGGTAATAATTTTCAGCTCGTTTTTGTCCTCGTCATAAGAAACTGAAGGCCCTAATATCACGCCTACATAATTCAAGTCAAAACCTTGGATTGTATAAATAGAACCAACTTCATCTATCGTTTCTTTTCTTTCTGCCCAGGTTGTATCTCCCATAGTAGTATTCCATGGTAATTTAAACTTGCCTTCAGTTATATAGTAAGTGCCCCCATCTTTTTTATGTACATAATCAAAAGTTGAAACCATCCTCGCCAAGCCAACTTGATTATTTTTCTCACGTATTTGTTTATACATATCATCTGCTGATTCAAATATTCGAAAATCAAAATTATTTTCTCGAGGAATAGGGGTAATTTTTTTCTCGACAAATTGGTCAATCCAATTTATCATCTCTTCACTTGCATTCATACGAAATTGATTTTTCAAAATATATTCTTGTGACTTAACACCTTTTACAATCTGTCGTAACTTATTTTCATCCCAGTAACTTTTCATTTTTAATACTTGTTTATCATCGAATACTATAATAGCGATCTTGCTGTTTTTTATTATCTCTTCCAAATGATTATTCTCATTAAAATTATTGAATCGGTCAGGTTTTGTTAGGAGTAAATGTGCTTCGTCCACAAATACAATATCTGCTTTTTCATTAGACTTTTTTTGTCTGTTAATAAAGGAAGTAGGTTTATCAAAGTTATTCTTTTTAAGCGTCTTTATTTTTCCCGCAATTTTTTGATATGTTTTTAACATTTCTGTGTGATTCACTAATAAGTAGTTGTTACTATTATAAAGTACTGAGGACTTTTCCTTTGCTAATTCTTGAATTCGATTAAAGACTGCACTCAACACCACACTCTTACCTGTTCCTGCTTCACCTTTTACAAGAAAAACAAACGGTTCATCGCTATCCATTTGTTTTTCACAAACTTCAATAATCTTTTGTTTTAATTCTATTTGATCCGTTGATAACTCTTTAAAAGGAGACAGCTTATATATATCTTTGTTTTCGATAACATCTCTAGAGTTGTTGACTATTTTCTGCTGTCTTAATCGGTCCCATATTTCGTTAAATATTTTCTCATTATAAAATGGTTTGTCGTAGTAATTATGACTGATGCTATTAACTGTTTGACTTTTATTCTGCATTTTATACCGCTCATCTGCTAAGAAATAGTTAATTAATTTAGTTTCAATATTATAGGTAGCAGACCGATTAAATTTCTCATGGATAATTATAGTCATCTTTTTTAATGATTTTCTTTCGGAGTTTTTCAAGTGATTTCTCAATCGATTTCTAATCGCTACCGTCTCCCCAATATATACCGTTGAATTATTATTTAAAAAGTAGACAACAGGATAGTCTGAATATCCTTTACCAGATAAGTTATTTATAGAATTCTGGGAAAACGGCATGGTAATAATCTCTAAGGTTTTCATTTAACTACCTCGCAATGAATATAATCTATAACTATTTTACCATATGTTGGTGATTAAATTGTCTTAACTTATTAATCACTTTGATAGTTCCTACTACTTTTACAAGAATTCACTTTTTACATCCCACACCCCCCTCAACTTCCTCCTCGCTTCCTTCCCCCAACTTTTCACCGCCTCCACAGAAACATTCTCTTTTTCAGCAATCTCTTTCACCGGATAGTCTAATATAATCGCATAATAAACCCATTTTCTTTGATTGATAGTCAATGTAGAAAACACGTTCTTCCACAGTTTTTCATCGGGGATGTTTGTATCTGAAGATGTATAAGTGGAGTTCGTTTCAGCTATAAGGAGCGCTGTTTCTTGCTCGATGTACTCTTTCTCAACTTCATATTCTCTCGTCTTTTTTCGTATGAGATCAATGAGGCGATTCCGAATGGCGTAGTTGAAATAGGTGGAGAGTGGACCTTCATCCCTGTCATACTTCTTATAAGCAATCCACATGGCAAACATTGCTTCCGAATAATATTCTCCATAATAATCACGAATACCCAGTTGATGTAGGTTATAGTAAATACGCCTTTCATTCTGCTTAAAAATCTCCTCAAATGTAAATGATTTTTCCTTCTTCATCGTTATTCCCCCTCGTATATCGGTATTTGTTTTGACTATAGATTAGTATCATTGACTCTAAATTTCAAAGAGCCTAACTCATACCCCCATTGGGTATTTATATGAATTTTCCCTTGAGAAAACAATAAAAAGTAGTGTTTTAATAGTTAAAAATAACTAAATTTGGAATTTTATATAACTTTACGACAAAATAGGTGAATTTTTCCAAGGTCTATCGTACTATATGTTTAGACCTATAATATTACCACTTAAAGGATTGGAGGACATTATAGGGATCTACCACATTATTATTTCTAAGGAAGGAGTATTCGTAATGAATAACTATTTATCGCAGTATTTTATCCATTTGGACACGATGGCATTGTTACCTGCAAAGCATCATCTGTATGGAACACATGTAGTAGAATTCGATAAGGAAGTATTTGTGAAAGATACCCCTTTAGATTTAATAAAGGGTGTGTTACTCCACAATTACAGTTCCCTCGAAGCAACAAGACGGACCGTAAAGCTGCATACAGGCTATTGGAAGAAAGTTCCCATCCCAATCTATCTGGGTGAACTGTATATGTTCCCTACCCATGCTATGGTTCATTTCGACTGCTGCTGGATAGCCTATCACCATGTTTCCGAAATCAGAGATGGATCGCATTCCGAAGAGGCGATTGTATTATTTAAAAACGGACAAGAAATTAAATTTCCAGTAAGCGCTTCATCACTCCGAAGACAAAGAAAACGGACGAGAGTTGTGAAAAGGAACTCTGTCCAAATTAGAGAGCACATGTTAAGAAGACCATTGTCACCAAAGATACTTACATAAGACAAACAGGAATTAAATATATGCAATAAACAAGCGGTCCAATCAGAATTTTTTTCCGCTTGAACCGCTTTTAAAATTATCTAGCTTTTATCAACGAGCATCTCCTTTTACTTCAATAGGTGCCGCTTGAAGGAAACGTTGTCTAACAAATATACCGTTCCTTGTTATAGAGTTTTCTGCAAACAACAACACCCAAATAGTATAATTTGCCAGACAATAAAACTTACATACTTACCAATAGTTTACTATAAAAAGGAACACCATTTTTGTGATATAATATTTGAAATTAAGTTACAACATGAGAAAGGAGAATATGATGAGTGTTATAGAAAACATTATATCTGTCGGAAATGATTTATTTTGGTCTTATATATTGATCATAGTACTCGTTGGTCTTGCTTTGTATTTTACATTTAAGACAGGGTTTGTTCAATTTAAGAATTTTAAAGAAATGTTCCGGCTATTGGGAGATTCCACTCAATCTTCAGATGAAAATCAAAAAGGAATATCCTCCTTTCAAGCATTCACCATAAGTACAGCAACGCGTGTAGGGACTGGTAACGTAGCTGGTGTTGCTGTTGCTATTTCTTTAGGCGGTCCTGGTGCCGTTTTTTGGATGTGGGTAATCGCATTGTTTGGTGCTTCGTTAGCTTTTGTCGAAAGCACTTTAGCTCAAATGTACAAAGTGAAAGATCCAGGTACGAATGGATTCAAAGGTGGACCTGCTTATTACATGGAAAGAGCAATGGGAAAACGATGGATGGGTGTTCTATTTGCTATCCTAATTACGTTCTGTTTTGGTTTCGCATTTAATTCTATTCAAACCAATACAATCGCTTCAGCTTTTAATGAAGCATTCGGAATAGAACCTTTGATTATCGGTTCGATCATCACCATTCTTACAGGGTTTGTCATCTTTGGCGGAGTTACACGAATTGCGAAAGTAACTCAAGCTGTTGTTCCAGTAATGGCGATATTATATGTCGCCTTAGCCTTATATGTCGTAGTCATAAATTATTCAGAAATCCCTGCTGTTTTCGGTCTTATTGTATCAAGTGCATTTGGTTTAGAGCAAGCTGTCGGTGGGGGAATTGGTGCCGCGATTATGAATGGAGTGAAACGAGGGCTATTCAGTAACGAAGCAGGTATGGGTTCCGCTCCTGTAGCGGCTGCAACTGCAAATGTTTCGCATCCAGTTAAACAAGGATTCGTTCAAACGTTAGGAGTCTTTGTTGATACGCTACTGATATGTTCTGCTACAGCATTTATTATTCTATTCGCCACGGATATTCCAACGGATAGTGCAGAAGGTATCCAATTAACACAATTGGCTTCAAGCGCCCATGTAGGTGAGTGGGCCAGTATCTTTATCGCTATTGCTATATTACTATTCTGTTTCAGCTCGATTATCGGAAACTATTATTACGGCGAAGCAAATATTTCTTTCATTAAGGAAAGCAAATTAGCCATTTTTGTATTCCGTATTGCGGTATTAGCAATGGTGCTATTCGGATCAGTAGCAAGCCTGGAGATGGTTTGGAACTTAGGTGATCTATTCATGGCATTAATGGCCATAGTAAACTTAATTGCTCTAGCATTTATCGGGAAATTAGTGGCACCTGTTCTGAAAGATTATCTCAAACAACGAAAAGAAGGGAAAGACCCTGTGTTTTACGCTGACAACATAGAAGGATTTGAAGACCTAGAATGTTGGCAAAGAGATGAAACGAGTAAAAAACAAGGCATGTAAACAAAAAAAGCAAAGAACCTCTAATAGAGTTTCTTTGCTTTTTTGCTGTACTGAGTATTTATCAGAGACCGATCTTTTTCCTATTAAGCAGCCTTGCCTGTTGCATGAATGAGATTTGCTTGGATTAGGCGTTGTCTTACGGTAATGCCGATCCAGCTTGCTAGGAAAGCTTTGATAAAGCCGACTGCTAGGAATGGGTAAACACCTGCTGCTAGAGCTGCTCCCCACCCTAAATCTAGTACAATTTTCAATTGGACCGTACCAAATAGTAAGGTGATAAACATTCCAATTACATTCGCATAAAGTGCCATCGGGACGGTGAATCTTGTTTTCTCTAAGATAAATCCTGTTACAAATGCCGTAGCAATGAACCCGATAATATATCCACCAGATGGCCCTACAATGACTTGAAGTCCCCCACTGAATCCTGCAAACACCGGAACACCCACTGCCCCAAGTAGCATATAGCATACCATTGCAAGTGCCCCTTGACGGCTTCCGAGAATCGTTGCAGCTAGTCCTACCGCCAATGTTTGTCCACTAATTGGAATTAATGGTAATGGAATCTCTACCTGTGCCAAAATCCCAGTAATAGCAGCGAAGATTGCACAGTTCATGATAACCCTTAACCTCTTGCTTTGATCATTCATTCTCTCTTCCCCCCATGAAACCTGTCTCGAAATATTTGAAAATATATTTTAAAGTTTATTATTAAAAAAGTATATTGTCAACCTTATATTTTTATAGGTGACAATATGTGTGCATTATTTTTACTTTTATATAACCTCATTATTGAAGTGATATATATAGGTTATTAGGTTTTATAATAACAAAATCTAGTTTAAAATTTTCCCCGAATAAAAAAACCATCTAAAATAGATGGTCTTTAATAACATTAGGGTTGGCAACATAGATTTCCTTCGCCCTTTTCAAGAGCAGATTTTAGACTATCAAGAACACCTGACCAAGCCATTTCGTGCCAGTTAATTGCTTCAACCCAGTCTTCATGATCTTTAAATCCAATATGTTCCACAATCACCTTTGTAGAATTATCGTTGATTGATTTGAAACTTACATTAACAATTGTTAATTCATCTTCTTTGTTCATTAATTCCTCGAATTCATCTGGTCCTTTCCAAGTAAAATGTAGCTCTTTTTCATTAATAAGTTTTGTGATTTTACATCCCTTAGTATTCATACTTGTACGATTTCCAGGTATAAAATACAGTTCGTATGCGCCACCTTCTCTTAATTCTACTACTGCTTCAGGAGCAAACCATTCAGAAACTCTTTCAGAGATTGTCCAGGCATACCATACTAAGTTTAATGGAGCATGAATAGTTACCTCTTTAATAATAGCTTTATCATTTGTAGTAGTTGTCAAAAGAAACCTCTCCCTTTGAAATATTATATCAATTAAATAATAACATTATTTAAAATATTTAGAAGTAGAAATTCGAATTATTGTTTTACAGCTTAATAAATAAACGGCAGATATGTTGAAAAAGGTAAAAGAAGGATAAACATTCTTTATTGTTGAATTTACTAGAGAGGTGGGATTATTGAAGGAGAAATTGGGGGGATTTGATGGAAACAAAGAAAAAGACATTAAACGTTCGGATTATTATCTTAGTCATATTTGATATATGTAAATTTAGAAGATAATGATATTTTGATTGTCTAGTTACATATTTCAAATGCATTTCTTAGTATGGACAGCAATTAGTTGAAGGCAACTTTTCATTGGAATTTATGTGAGAAAATACTTAAGAATATAGGTGATAACTGATGAATAAAAGTAAAGAGTACGTAGATTTACTATCAAAAACTTACAATGAAGTAGTTGATTTTTTACTTCATAAATATGGTCCCGCAAAAGACGATTATTATAGAGAAAAATCATATTACAGGTTTATGAATGGAGAAATTAAAAATATAACAAAAGGGAAATATTCAAGAACTAGTGAAGGATTATACTGTCATCATATAGATGAGATTAAAGAATTGAAAATATCAGACCAGTTATTTATAAAAAGCAAAAACATTCCATTTGAATATCAGAAGAAAGATAGATTAGTTTATTGTGATCTGATAGAACATACTATTTTGCACGTTTTGATTTCAAAGGAAACTTCTAATGAATTTGGTTACTTAGGGTATGATGTATTTTTAAAGCCAATTATTGAAGAATGGTATATCGAAGAAAAAAAACCTAGTCCACAATGGATGAAATCTTGTTACGATAAGTCTTTTCTAACCCCTGAAGAGTCAGTTCATATATTAAAAGAGATGCAAAAAACACTGGGAATGAGTTATTTCAGCAGTCCGTATGAGTTTCATGAAAAAAAGCGGAGAACTATAGAGGAAGTTAAAGCAAGAAAAAGAAAATGGGAAGAAGAAGATAAAAAGCGTGCAATAGAGGCTAAAGAAGAAGAAATAAGAAGGATAAAGAAAAAAACGGAAGAATTCTATCAAACCTATCCAAAATTCAAAGAAATCAATATATCTTTTGCTACCCCAAGACAAAAAGTGATAGCAATGTTGTTTGATCGTAAGCCCGAACTAAGAAATTTTATAATAGAAGCAACTAAAATTAAAAACAGAAACGCCAAATAACCGTGAATCTGAGATGTTTTAAACAGATTTACGGTTATT
>NZ_JBHUDE010000122.1:0-11909 GCF_042678205.1 Oceanobacillus luteolus | reverse complement strand
TCTTTTGTTAGCATCGTTCATTGGCATAACCTCCAGATTTTTTTCTAAAGAGATTATCTCAAGAACGGATATTTAATAGAAGGTGTTCATTGTTTGACGCTTACATATATCTAACGTTTTATCTAGCCGATAATGTTCTTTTGACAAATAGTAAGTACCTAGAAATACGAGTAAAACAAGCCCCAAAAACCAACCTCGCTTTATCCACTTTGAAGAAACCTTTGATTCAACTATGTCGTAAGCGATTCGAAGGTATAGGCTGCAACGTATATATGTTCCTACTGCCATTAATAGTAAACCATAAATATCAAAACGATCAATAAATCCCAAACTAATAATTCGTACCGGCTCTAATGCCGGATATACGAAATTGTCAGCCTGCCCTAATCCGAAAATTGTTATACT
Organism: Oceanobacillus luteolus; assembly: GCF_042678205.1. Lineage (NCBI taxonomy): Bacteria > Bacillati > Bacillota > Bacilli > Caryophanales > Bacillaceae > Oceanobacillus > Oceanobacillus luteolus. Next base: position 11,504 of record NZ_JBHUDE010000122.1, on the reverse strand, counting down.
GCCGGTAGTTGTTGAAAACATCATTAGTGCATTCAACAAGATTCCAATACTCCATAGTAAAAACATTCGTTTTTCACGAATGTTTTGAATGGGCACACATAAAAGTAGCAACAATTCAATCCATATACTAGTGAGAAGCAAAGATCCCCATAATATGGGACTCCAACCAAACTCAAACATGGGTTGAAGCTCACTCCAATCTTTCATCCTCGTGTCCAATAGAGTGACTGTATGCCCTGACACCATAGCAATTATGGATAATACACCAGCCGTTAAGGCGATTCTTTTCATACCTTTTATAGCTACATAGACAAAAAAGATCAAAAACCAAACGAGTATAGCCAACAGAGGGGTCTCAGGCAAAAAAGCAATATAGACGAAATCAACTAACAGAGCAAAAGAGAAAATGGTTAAAAATAAAAAGTAGATAATGAAAACCACCGTAAGCATTGTTCCAAAAAATTTCCCCAATAAATTGTGAAGCATATCAGAGATATTTTCTTTTGGGTATTTAAGCCTCAAGCGATAAATGGAGATTGCAAATATAAATGCTACCGGGAGTGATAGAAATATGGAAATCCAAGCATCTCTTCCGGCAACATCGAGCATTAACGGGAGAATCACGACATGTCCCATGATTGGAAGTGTCATTACTAATAAAAAAAGTGTCTCCCATTTTGTTAACATGACTGTAATCTCCTTCTTCTTTGATCATTTAATTCCTTAGTTTATAAGGGTTGTTATAAGGCTTTTTGTGATGTCTATTTATACTCTTATTTATAAGGCCTTGATGAGTAATGTTCGTATGAACATCAATTATTATATCTGCGTTAGAAAAAATCTCATTCCATTCAGATTGGATATTTTGCCATTGTTTTGGATATTTCCGATAGGTTTCTAGCCCAATTCCTGAAATATCTGTCTTTAATTCCTTTTGAAGTTTATCCAAAGTTAAACGTACGTATTTTTCAGCTAGGTTTGATACTTCCTTTTCAACCTTACTTATCCATTGTTCATTTATATTGCTTTTCGTCGTATTATCAGCTAACGTTCCCTCTATCTCGATATTAAGATGTGCTTTAAGCTGATTTCCAACTAGTGTCGGCTTTATTTTTGTCTCTGATTTCTTTATCTCTACAGAGACCTTCTCCTTCTCATTCAGAGATACAGTTTCACCTCCACTTTTAGCCTTGTTCAAAAGGACATTTAGCCCAACCGTTTCATGTGTATTTAGTTTACCGACCATTTTATCATTTCTAATGACGGCCGTACCGTCTAATGAAGTAATAGTTTTATCCTTTTCTTTTTTTGTTTGAATGATCGGCATATAGGCATTAGGAATAGGTCCCTCAATTAACTTATAAAATTCATATAATTTTACGGATGTATATTCTGCAATATATTGTGTTTGTTCTAAAGCAGAGACGATTTCAGCTGACGAAAGATCTTCATAAAGTGTAGAAGTACTCAAAATATCTATTGGATTACCTTCTGTAATGAAAAGATAACTATTTAAACGAAACATTTGATCTCGCCGGCTTTCATCAAGGTAGCCAATAAAATCTTCTTTTGCTAATTCCTCACCAATCACCCATAAACGAGCATGATCAAAATAAAGCCTGCGCTTCGCATCTCGTATGAGTGCTCGTGTACCTTGTATTATTGAGTCCGCGTCTCTTTCTAATAGAATATGCTGGCCATTTCCTCCACCCCCTTCTCCACCACCTTGTTCACTTGCTCCAGTTGGTTTTATGATTTCGACGCTGATTCGTAATTTACCGTCAGATTTGTCCAACCCTATTCCATGTACAAGTGCGGAATTATCAAGTTCTTGGCTACTCCAACAGCCCATTAATAAAAATAAAAAAGGGATGATAAATAGAATCCTTCCCATCATTTATCACCTGTCTTAGGTAATGATTTAATTCTAGGCGCACGCTGATTCGGTATGCTTTTTGGTCGATGTTTTTTCCACCTTAACGGCAAACGAATTAGTGAATCTTTCCAATCCTGAAAATAAAAAGGCGCAAATGGCGCCATATAAGGAACCCCAAGTGATGTTAAAGAGATCATATGTGTTAATAAACCAAGCATGACGACAATTAGTCCATATCCCCCAAATAAGCTGCTAGCAATAAATAACCCTATCCTGAGTAACGCAGTAACATCTGCGATTGGAGTAATGACGAAGGCGGCAATGTACGATATAGATACAACAACAATGGTCGGTGCACCAACCAGTCCGGCTGAGACAGAGACTTGTCCAAGAATTAAAGCACCCACAATACTTAAAGCAATGCCAATTTGTTGAGGAAGTCTAACACCAGCCTCACGGACAACTTCAAACATTAAAATCATCATGAAAACTTCCATTGTAAGAGGAAATGGAACTGTCTCTCTTGCTTGGATGATCGGAACAATCATTTCAGATGGAATCATTACCTTGTGAAAATTAATGGCTGCAATATAAAGGGCTGGTAAAGAAATACTGATTATAAATGAAAAAAAGCGCATCAGGCGAATGAAGGAACTATAATAAGGACGAGAACTGTAATCTTCTATGCTTTTCATATTTTCAAGAAATAGAGATGGAATATACAAACTTACCGGATCTCCGTTAACTATGATCATAATTCTTCCTTCCATTAATAAGGCTGAGGCTACATCAGGACGCTCTGTATTTCCAATAGTAGGAAAGATTGAAAAGGGATGGTCTTCAATGAATTGTTCAATTTCCCCTGAATTATTGATTTCATCCACTTTAATTTGATCTAATCTTTGTTTGAGCCGTTCGATCAATTTAGGATCCACAATGCCCTTTATATATCCCAGCGTTATATCTGTTTGACTAAATTCACCAATTTTTATGGTTTCAAACTGTAAAGAAGGATGTGGAATTCTTCGCCGTAATAATGCAATATTTGTAGGTGATGATTCAATAAATCCCTCATGTGCCCCTCTCACAGAGCCCGATCTGATTGGGGTTCGGCGATTGCACGAACCTCGTACCCTGGTGCGTTTAGCACCAATCCTTCACTATATCCATCCAGCAATAGTAACGTATTGCCCTTCAGTAGTTGGAATACAGCTTTTTCTAGATTATCTTCATTTTTTATATTAAAAATAGCAATCCTCTCTTTTACTTTTTTTAATTCTTCTCCCTGAGGACTTTCGAGTGATTCCTCGGTCAGTTGCTCTAATACATTATTGCGAATGGCATCTTCATTAATTAACCCATCAACTAAAACTAACAGTGCTTTCAATGAGTGGCCGTCATGTAACGGAATGATGAAATCATGAAAAATGATATCCTCACTTGAGTTTAACTGTTGCTTTAGTCTTTCCTCATTTTTATGAATATCCGATGAGAACGGATGTGAATGATTTGATCGATTTTTTTGTATTCCTTTTGTGTTTTGCTTTATTTTTTGCCGAATGGATTCGATTTTTAAAAAGCGCATAATTTCAATTCATCCCTATTCATTCTCTTAAAATTTGGTATTTTATACCGATATTATGAGTCTTATTTCAAATAATATGTACAGTTTTTTAAGTGTTACCAATACATTTTTATTTTTATGGATTTTTCTTCATAAAGATAGCTGAGAAACTGGGTTAAAAATTATAAATTTGTAAACTTATCAGGTTTTGTTAACTTAACATAAAACATAAAAAACAGACAGAGAACCTTTTCTGTCCGGAGGGTTGTGCTTTTGGCATTTAAATGACGTTGGTTTTGTTAGTATGTTTATAAATTATTTTGAATCATTATATATTTCCATTTTTGATTAATTGCCAAATACAAATAATGAGTAGCTGTTTTATCAGACTAGCTTTTTAAGCAGGGAATAATCTCCTTTTATCCAATTATAAATGGTAAAAAGGAGATGAAGCTATGAATCGCATGGAAGAATCTATCGAGAATCAGCCGTTGAAATGTTCTAAATGCGATAAAGAAATAATGGATGGATGCGAATACCATAATAATAATGGAGTTTAAGATGATTGTTACAGTATTCCTTTGAAAAAAAGCAGAGGTTTAATTATTAATTGATTATAGTATTGGAAATATCTTATATATGGGGTCCCGGCAGAAAAACGAGTGGTTATCTGTACAAAAAAGTAAAATCCTTGATTTAATAATGGTTTTATATTGAAGTTATATACACAACTTAATCGTCTTGATAATGAGCAAGCTAATTGGCCATTTTCGGTTGCTGGCAATCGGCGAAAATCTATTCAGCAAGTAACACTCGTGGTACAGCTCTATAGGTACATATGCAAGAATATAGACCGAAAAAACAAATTGGTCGCAGCATTGATTCTACAATAAACATTAAAACAAAGCTATTTCGAGTAAAACATATAATAAAAAATTGGATGAAGTAAGGATCTGGAATTTGTGATTTAGTGTAACTCCATCAACATTTATAGCCTAATTAAGAGTAGTTGAAAAAAGAAGTGATTATTACAAAGTTACATCTACATCGGGAAGGAAAGCATCCTTCCCTTTGTTTGTAAGTCTTGGTGTATTTTTATTATTACCTTATTTTTAAAATTAAAACAATGCTTAATAATCTTAGTTTCGAGTCAAACAAGGATTATTAATCCTTATTCATGGTACGTGATAGTTCGCGCTGTGCTATAAACAATAAAAGACTTTAAAAAGATTGCCTCTCAACCAATCTTTCCTTATTGTTGTTCGTATTGAGGTTCTTCTTGTTCGATTTGTTGAACACGTGGTTGAATACTATCAATAACGGATTGAGTTTGTTTAGCAGCATCTTGGTAAAGCTGCTTCGCTTGTTGATTATCGGTACCAAGAGCAAATGTTTCAAAACTTGCTTGTGCACTTTTCAATCCCGCTAATGTCTGTTTAACTTTAGTAATAATTGTTATAAAGAAAGCCTCCCCAAAATTTTTTACCTTTCTATATTGCTGAAAAAGAAAGTTGTTTCCCATGCGGTGAGATTTTTGGGAATATATGATTATTTTTGGCGAATTGCACCATTTTTTCGGTAGTAATTCCGTTTCCAAATCCCCATTAACTCTTCTATTTCACGTAAACTAATAAGATAGCGTTTTATAACTTTTTTATCTCAAATTTCCCCCACCATTCCCATTACAGACCAAGATTGGATCTTTGCTAATAATTATTTTTATGACAATAAATGAACCTCTTACTATTGTTGAGGTGAGGAAGGAGTGGAAATACTTTGTAATGCCAGTTCTGCCTCGTTTGCATATTGATTTTGTACGGCTAGATCACCTAAAGCAACAATTCCTACTAATTGGCCATTTTCGGTTACTGGCAATCGGCGAATTTGCTGTTGTGCCATTAAGTTTGCTGCTTGATGAACATCCATATCAGGTGTACCTTGTACGATTTGCTGTCCAGTCATGACTTGAGACACTGGCGTTTGTGCATTTTCTCCTTGTGCTGTCGTACGAAGGGTAATATCACGGTCCGTTACAATTCCAACAATTTGTCCGCTGTTATTTATTACTGGAATAGCCCCGATATTATATTTGCTCATTAATGCTGCAGCTTCCTGTACGGTCTGTGTTTCGTTAACTGTAAGAACATTTGATGTCATGATATCTCTTAATTGTGCCATAAAATTACCTCCAGATATGTTTTTCTTTTATAGAATGGAGAACATTGGCGATATTATTAATGGTAACTTTACCCAATTATAAGCTCTATTTAATTATAATCCCAACTATTCAACAGGTTCTCAACTTTTTTAAGATTGTATGATTTCATAATTATAAAGACAGAATATGGTTATCAAATGGTCATACATTTCTTTTTTAAAATTTCCCTAAAAACCATTCTTAGGTGCTTGACTATATTAAGTAGAGGAAAGTATAGAGAAAGCATTTTCTTTAATAAATTTTTAATAGGATTTAGGTTATCTTCAAAAAGATAATTAAAATAAAAATTATTATTGGAGGTTGTAACATCAAGGAAAGACTATCTGGAAAAGTTGCAGTAATTACAGGGGGAGCAGGTGGCATTGGTAAAGTAACAGCAGAAAGATTTCTAAAAGAAGGAGCTAAAAAGTTATTTTAGTAGATTTATTTGAAAATTCACTTATTAAAGTTAAAGAAGAACTAGACTCATTTGGTGAGGTACTTACAGTTCCAAGCTGACGTTTCAAAAGAATCCGATGTAGAAAGTTATGTTAAAAAAGCAGTTGAACATTTGTGAAAATCGATGTGTTCTTTAACAATGCAGGAATCGAAGGAAAAGTTGCTCCTCTTGTGAATCAAAAAATGGAGGATTTTGATAAAGTAATTAGTGTCAATGTACGTGGAGTATTTTTAGATTTGAAATATGTTTTACCAGTCATGACTAAACAAGGTTATGGTAGTGTGATCAACACTTCGTCAGTAGCAGGATTAAACGTAGTTCTGGTGTATCACCTTATATTGCTTCGAAACATGCAGTAGTTGGATTAACAAAAGCAGCAACGATTGAAGTAGCAAGTGCTAATGTACGTGTGAATTCAATCCATCCCTCACCTGTTAATACAAGAATGATGCGTTCTTTAGAAGAAGGATTGAACGTAGAACAAGAAACATTAGCGCAAAGTATTCCATTAGGCCGTTATGGTGAATCCAGTGATATTGCTAATTTAGTTTTATTTCTTGCTTCAGATGAAAGTGCATTTATTACGGGCGTTCAGTATAGAGTAGACGGTGGTATGGGAACGTTATAAGTTTACATCTAACATAAAATATCAATATAACAAATGATGATCTTTTATAAACGAGAGAGTGTGTATGGACAAGAGTAAATTACAAAATAAAGTAGCAGTCATTATAGGGGGTACGGAATCGATTCAAGGAATGAGGGGACATTATGGGAGTAAGTTTCATTTAATAAGTGTATTTGAGAAGATTTAAATCCTTGAGATTCACTTAATTGATATCTAGTTTTTGGGAGGGTTGTCTGATAAGTCCATCTAAATAAAGCAAGTGTAGAAAAACGACCTGTTTTTCTACACTTGCCTTTATATTTTTTCGGTTATTATCTGAAAGTAGCTTGAGATTTCCGGCTACTTTCTAGATGTTGTGGGCTAATGCCACAATTCCAAACTCGATATTTACCTTGTCGAATCCTCGTAATAAAAATTTTCTGAACGACCGACCGATTGCACTTGATATGACCGAACTCGCTTTCTACTTCCATTTATGACGAGTGCATTGGTGAAGTGTGTCTTATAACGGTTTTAGAAAAATACAATAATGTAATTGTTTTTTCGCAGATAATGGTAAAACTAATTACAAAATTACAAATTAAAATGGAGGAAAGGTGATTTCAGAATGGTTACATTTTTAATGGCACTTGTTGCATTGGTAATTTCTTATTTCACATATGGAAAATTTGTTGAAAAAATATTTGAACCTGATGAAGAAAGGCCAACACCAGCCTATGTGAATCAAGATGGTGTTGACTATTTGCCAATGAGCAAACAGAAAAATGCATTAATCCAATTATTGAATATTGCCGGAACAGGGCCCATCTTTGGTCCGATCATGGGGGCTTTATATGGTCCTGTCGCCTTTTTGTGGATTGTGTTAGGTTCTATTTTTGCAGGAGCTGTACATGATTACCTAACTGGAATGATTTCAATTCGGAATCGGGGCGCTCACATTCCAGAACTCGCCGGGAAATTTTTAGGGAATGTTTCCAAACATTTAGTAAACGTTTTCGCGTTGCTTTTATTATTGCTGGTTGGCACTGTATTTGTTACTACGCCGGCATCATTATTGCACAATTTGATCAATGGCAGGGTGGCTTTAATAGCTATTATTTTCTTAATATTTGTGTATTATTTCTTATCCACGATTCTTCCCATCGATAAGATCATTGGAAGAGTTTATCCGTTCTTTGGCGCAATTTTATTAATTGGTACAGTTGGAGTTGGTGTGGGATTATTATTTGCAGGATATGAAATTCCTGAATTATCTTTAACCAATATGCATCCAGCTGACCTGCCGATTTTTCCAATCTTATTCTTAACGATTACTTGTGGTGCCTTATCTGGTTTCCATGCCACGCAATCGCCACTTATTTCTAGAACCACTCAAAATGAGAAACAAGGGCGTTATATTTTTTACGGTATGATGGTTACGGAAGGTGTAATTGCAATGATTTGGGCAGCTGCTGCCATGAGTATGTTTGATGGCCAAACTCTTCAGGCTTTAATTAATGAAGGTACGGCTTCCCTTGTGGTTGGTGAAGTTTCTACGACCTTACTTGGTGCAGTTGGTGGGACTATTGCTGTACTTGGTGTAGTTGTGTTACCTATTACATCAGGCGATACTGCATTCCGTGCAGCACGAAATATCCTTGCCGATTATCTTAAAATGGACCAAGGCAAGGCTATCAAACGTTTATCTATTGCAATTCCAATGTTTGTGATTTCCTATTGGTTAACAACCATTGATTTCAATCTTTTATGGCGTTACTTCTCATTTGCTAACCAAGGTACTGCAGCACTTGCTCTTTGGATTGGTACCATGTATTTATTTGTGAAGAGGAAGAATTATGTTGTCTCTCTTGTACCAGCACTATTCATAACGGATATGGTCTTAACCTATATTTTATATGATAGCAATCTTGGTTTTGGCTTATCTTATCAAGTTTCACATCTCGGTGGAATTGTCATGACCATTCTGTTTGCTGCTATATTCTTCTGGAAAGGGAACAAAAACCGGGGAGAAAACTTATCTGCAGATATAGAATTACCTAATAAAGCAACATAAGATGTTGCAAGGCCAAATCAAAAAGGTTTCAGTTTTGGAAATTATAGCTTGATCTTTTTATAAAAATTCAATAAATGGCGCCTTTAATGGAGAATAGTTTTAAAATTTTTAAAAAAAACGGGGTTATTCCTGTTTGTTTTACATAATTACGATTACTAAACAATGAATAGTCGCTATTTTTGACTAAACTTATTAGAATAGTTCTATAAATGATTGGATGTAAATAAATAAAAAACCCAGCTCAATTTTTCATGTGAAAGGTGGCTGGGTTTTTTAAGTGGGATGTTCAAAGTAATACTTAAAAAGTAGCTCAAATTATTAGTTGAAAGAATCCTTCCGAAACAAAAATCCTATTTTAAATGACCGAATATACCTTCATTTTCCAGCATTAAGCTTCTATGTGTTTTACTTTACAATTATTTAGGGAATTCCTTTTCATTAGTGTTTTCTAATAACCAAAGTTTTGGAATGGTAACAAAAATATATCCTTCCTTCTTCAAATATGGAATAAGTTCATCTAAGGCTTTTACTGTTCCTGTTAAGTCTTGTGTCCAATGTCCGGCACTATGCATTAGGACAATAGCTCCAGGGTGAATAGAATCCAACACTTTTTGTTTTACTACGTTTGCCGGTAGGCTTTTCCAATCTTGCGAATCTACAGACCATCCTATACCACGATACCCCATTTTCTCCAATTGTCTGACCTGGTCTTCATTTATAGCCCCATATGGAGCACGAAACAATTCAGGTTTAATACAAATAACCGAATAAATTTCTTGTTCATTCTTTTCAATTTCCCATATCATACTTTTTACATCTGTGTCCGTTAGTTTGGGATGCCAATAAGTATGATTACCAATTGCGTGCCCTTTACTATATATTTGTTTTACGATATCAGGATAGGTATGCACTCGTGTCCCTAATAAGAAAAAGGTAGCTTTTACATCATATTTATTCAAAACATCTAAAATCAAGGGAGTAAATCGAGTGTCTGGACCATCGTCGAAAGTTAGTGCAATCACTTTTTGATTAGTATGTGCTTTATAAAGCATTGTATTTGAATATTTTGCTTGTAATGGGTATGCTACTGAAGCCCGAGCTGAATTAGTGGAATAAACTAGTCCCACAAATAAGATAAAAAAACCTTGTATAATAAGAAAACAACGTTTATAAAATATGTCATTCCCTTCTTTCTAATGCTTTACCTTAGTATTGAGTTAAATGCAGTCATTATATCCATCCACTTGTCAATTTTTTAATTTGGCACTGTTTAACTTGATTGTTGATTTTATTGAAAGAAATAAGCAATAACGAGTAAATCAAAGTTGCCAATTTTAAATCAAAAATAAAGCTACGTTGAGGCAGTAGGAATGTCGGTGGTTAAATTGAAGCGAATATGTATTCAATTAATTTTACTCTTGTTCCTAATACATGCTCGATCGGGTTCTTATTCATACATATCCCTCACTTTTAATTATTTACCAGTTACTTTATAAGTAAAAGTGTCTATTTTAGGGAAACCTCTTACTAAGGTTTTTAACTTATAAAGGAGTTTAAAATGAGAAAGAAACAAAAAGTTAGAAATAGGCATATCGTTTTGATACTAAGCGTTATATTAGTATCCATTTTCAGTAATTCTTGGCGTGAGGTTCCTAAGTATTATAAAAATATGGTTTATGTTAGTTCATTTAATGCAATATATTATTTACTATGTAGAAGACATCTCGTTTGGGAGTTTATTCCTTATAGAGTAAATTGGTTTTTTCTTAGAACAGTCCATACACTAATAATAACTCCACTATTAGTGCTCGTATTCTTAAGCAAAATGCCAAATACCCTGTTTAAACAATTTATTCATTTCATACGGTGGACTATAATAAGTACCGTTGTTGAATATTTGATTCACAAAAAGCACTTAATTCTATATGCTCACGGTTGGAATGTTTTATGGTCAGGATTACTATACGTTAAGATGTTTGTGTACAGTCATTTATTTACTAAACGTCCTATACCTACGTTGTTCTTATCTCTTTGTTCAACTGTTTTTTTATTTTTAAATTCAATGTCCCTTTGAAATTCAAGCACTCTTCAAGGTACTTTGAACCATTAGTTGATTTATATTACCATTCATCTTTGAAGGATTTATTTACGAGGAAAAAATTATAATTGAGATTATTCTCTATACACAACGTAAAGAAACAAGCGATGAGATTATCTCTAGAAATAAGAGATTAAGAAAGGTTTACGAAAAAAATGAGAAAAAGGAAAGCCTTTTGGATTAGCCATATATGGTGGACTCTATCGTCAAGACACTTTTTTCAAAAAAATAAGGTGGGGTCTTATAGTCTTTATAAGAGCTTAAAATGGAACTAAGAGTAAGAGGTACTCTCATTGCCATAAGGGAAGGTTGACCCTCAACATTTTTTGAGGAAATCCATCCTAATTGATACTTCCTTTTCAGAGGAGGTTCTGTCAAAGGCGAGCTTGCGAGTGCATGCCTTTATCCTTGACAGGTTCTCCTGTGAAAAAGGATACTCTTTAGGTGGAGGATTGAATTTTCCTTTCTTGGTGTCTAGTTTTATGGGTCCATTATAATAATCGCTTGTGCGAATAAGCTCTTACTGTTTATGGCAAAATAAATGTACATAATAATGCAGCGTAAAAGTACATAACGCTGCATTGAATTTCAAAGAAAATAAAAAGGCTTGCCAGCCTCCAAATCTTAT
>NZ_JBHUDE010000121.1:0-11386 GCF_042678205.1 Oceanobacillus luteolus | reverse complement strand
TTCAGAATCACACATGCATTATCAAGAAATAACTGAATAAAATTGGCTGGCAAGCTTATGTATATTTTCATTGCAATGTTGTGTACTTTTCACTTGCAAAACACAGAAAATGTTCATAAGGTTGAAAATATCCGAGATAAAACATTATTGGAATTCCAAACCCATTATAAAGATAAAACAATAAATAAGCTCTCTATTTTCTTTTATATTTATGCTTTATTAAGCTCAAAGGAATATCAAGACTTGTTTCAAGCTGATTTAATGAAGGAGAGTCCACGTATTTTCTTTACCTCCGACTTCTGGGCGTATGCAGAAGTTGGCGAAAAACTGGTTAAATTGCATACTAACTATGAGGACGTTAAGCCATATGAAGCAACAATAGAATACAAAAGTTCGGAACCCTCATTTAAGGTTACTAAGATGAAATATGCTAAAAAGGGCGATCCATCTAGCATAGTCTTTAATTCTGATATTACAATTAAAGATATTCCAGAAAGAGCACAACAATATGTAATTAATGGTCGTACCCCAATGGAGTGGTTGATGGATCAGTATAAATTGGAAGTGAAAAAGAAAAGTCAAATACTATTTGATCCAAATGAATATTCAGAGGATGAGAAGTATATTTTCAAATTATTACTTCGCTTAATTAATGTGTCTATTCAGACTGTGGATTTGATTAACAGTTTGCCACCGTTAGAAATAGTGGATTAATCAAGTGATGTACCTATTAGATTAGAGTGAAAGATCGGTATTATATAATGCCGGTCTTTTTGATTTGATGAATCCCATATTCTTCCCATAGAAACAAATCTTTTAAGCGAAAAGTAGATGTAATGCTTTATAATAAAGATATATTACAAAACATTTTATATGCAAATCATATTCGCATTTGTGTTTTCTGTATTAATTAGAGGTAAAGAAATATTGGAGGAATTGTTTTGAATAAGGAATTAAATGAACTTCTTATAAATGTTTTATTATTATTTGATACTGATGAAATAAACAGAAAGATAGAGAGAATTCAATCAGAATATAAAAGGGTCTATGAAGCAGAATTTGAAATACAAACCGGTTTTGGCCATACTTTCTCAAGAAACAGTTTTATGAGATTTGAAGAAGCCGTTAAAAGAAACACAAATGATCAATATGAGAATTTTCATCAATATATAAACAAGTTAATGTTTGAAAAGGAAATAACACATTCCGAATTATCAAAACGGAGTTTAATTAAAAAGTCAACTCTAAGCAGATATATAAATGGATCAAGGGAAGTCCCAGTAAACATGCTATTCCGTATAGCATTAGCTTTAAGGCTGAATATCATGGAAACCGAAGTTTTGTTAAGAAAAGTTGGTAAACGGTTTAAGGAAGCCTATATGGATGGTGTTATAATAGAAGCAATCGAACAAGGAATATATGATGTAATAAAAGTTGAAGCAGTTTTGCGAGAGTTTACGGAAGGAAAGGAGTCGTTGTTTACTAAGAAGGAACAAGAGGAATTTGGTTTTAGTGATAGAGACATGGAGATTGATGTAATTTAGTAACTTAAAGGTGAGCCTAGGATGGGAATTATTATTTCCCCATCCCATTCACGTCTTCAGTTAGAAAGTTGATTTGCTATAACTTTCAGAATCCTTTTGTTAGTTGGTGTTCAAAAAGTCAACCCCATTGTATTTTAATTTACCCAAGGTTTAGATGGTTTGAAAAGTAAGTGCATAAGGTCTATTTTGCAAACCAAGAATCAATTACTTTTGGATCTTCGCTATCAGGAACAGGTGCTGCATCAGCTATTTTAACGATATCTGTATAACCAAATGCTTCACCGAAAACAATTGCATATTGTTTCTCTAATCCTGGTACAAACTTTATTAGGTCTTGATTATTACTGGACAAGTTTCTGTTAACAAACTCTAAGTCTAACTTATTAGTTATCCTGTGAACAATAAATGAGTTACATTGTGAAACAATTGATTTTGTAAGCTCAGAGGGTCTTTGACTTGAAACGATTAAACTAATGCCAAACTTTCTCCCTTCTCGTGCAAGTCTTTCAATATAATATGAACCTAATTTGAACTCTTCCTGTTCTTGTTCATTAATATAGCGGTGAGCTTCTTCTAAGAGAATTACTAAACTGTCAACTTTGCATGTTTTTTTATTCTCTATAGCCCATTCATAGACCAATTTGGAAAACAGAAACATAACAATATCTAATTCATCCTTTTCAAAGTCCGCTTCAATTATAAAGATTTCAATATCAGATTCTACAATCTCTTCAATTGTATTTCTTTCTCCATCTCTGCTTTCGATTATATGGTAAATTCCGGGATCATCAGTAATAGTTTGAATTCTATTCATCATTGTTGAACACCAATTGAACCACTGGCTAGCTTTAAAGTTATCAAAATCCCCTGTAAAATTCCCATCTCTATCCTTTTTTCTGGCGTTATTCCATAGCCACCTATTAATTTCATCTTGAAGATCACTAAAATGAAAAACCCTTTTGTCCTCATTCTCACTCTTTTTTCTTAGCGATTTTATACAATTTTTTAGAATCGGAGCTTGTACACCAAGGCTAGCCCCTAAGAACTGGAAATACTCAGTAATACTTAAATGATAATGTGGTAGATACAATTCTTCCTTTTTTATTTTCTTAACTGAAAACTCCGTTCCTCTAAAGGCTTGTTCATATTCATCATTGGAATCGAATATTATAATTTTTGGTTTAATATTTACTGGAGTACCATTACTATTTTGTAGCCTTCTTTTTAAACCCTGAATAAGAGAGGCGACTGTGGAACTTTTCCCAGTACCTGTATTCCCGAAAATCCCCATATGCTTTCCAAATAATATATCTGGGTTTGCTGAGATTTCAAGTTGGTTGTCATCATAACTAGTACCAATTGGTAGAGTGTAAGGAGCATTTATACTAACAATAGATTGATATATTTTTTGACTAATTGAAAAAACTTCACTACCAATAATGGGGAAGCTATTAATGCCTGAATCGAATTTCATTAAAAAGTCATCATAAATTCCTACCAAGTTTGCTTCGATTACAAAGGAATGATCATTCTTAATAAAAATATCATCGGGAAGAAAGGTGTTTTTATCAAATATCTTGGAAATCCTTCCTACTATTCTTTTTCCATCTGGTAAAATACTGTAAATCAACTTATTAATTGATGCTACATAATCATTAATTCCGTACTTTAATACCAGCTTATTAGCTACATCTTCATCTATTACTTCAATATTTATTATTAATCCCTCAATTTTTATAATTTTCCCTACACGTACATCCCCATCAAACATTATTATTCATCTCACCTTTTAATCTTGTTAATGTATCGAGAATTATTTTTTCATTATTATCAAAGTTAGGATATGGTATTAGATAACTTGTTATGTATTGAAAATCCCCTAGAAAGTTCCCGAAGAATATCGTTATTCTTGAATCTTCAAAGCTCCTATCAATTAAACTTCGAAGGAATGGAGAAATATTTTCATCAGACTTATTTGAGTAAGAGAAAATAATTAGATTAAATTCGGGATTAGACAACGCATTGGTTATTATATCGTTAACGTGTTCGTCAAGAAAACTATAACCCATCACTAATAAAGTGGAGTTTGGTTTATTACAAAACTCAATAAACTGGCGAAACATTTCGCTGTAGGGCAAATCTAATGAGTATGTTTTCTTAGATTGAACGGGATAAATAATACAATCAGGAATTAAGGATCCTTCACCTTCAGTAGACAAATTTCTAAAATCTAATTGTTTCTCAGAAATGCCGTAAGGTGGTTTATAATTATCAAAAAACCAAGATAGTGAACCATGTAACTTAAACAAATTTATTCCTTTTGTATAGGTTTTCCCTCCGTCTGAATACTGGATATGTGTATCAAGATGAAAAGAAGCGGGGTTAAAAGCACGGTAATGAAACCCTGCAAAACCATTGTTTACTTGTATCCCAAGTTCTTCTGCTGTTTTTTCAATTAGTAGATCGTAGTTTAAGGTGAAAATATTTACCTTATTACTCTTATCTCCTCTTGAAACTAACTTTTTTAAAAACGTTTTATGAAAATGATTAATTTCATAATCAATTGTTAGAACGAAATTTTTAATAAAAGCGTCTTTAAAATTCTCTACTAACAATTCCAACTGACTTAGTATGGAGTCATCTTGAAGTACATTTTGGTAATATGATAACATTTCATATAATCCATCTAAGGCTTGTTCTGGCCTTTTCTTTGCTAAATTTTTTAATACTCCTTCCAACTCATCTTTGTTATTAATGCTTTCATCGAAATTAAAATTTTCTAGTAGAAAAGTGTGCTCTTGTTTTTGATTTGTATTAATTGCCTTGGATCCTGCATACATAGAACAACCATTACTCATTAAAATATGTAGGTTTTCACTTTGGAGATACTTATTTAGAATATCATTTCTAATTCTTTGGGTTTTTTTCTTTAATTGATCCCTAATACTGGAAATAACCTCTTCATTCGTATCTATTTGCCTACCTGAAAAAAACTCTCTATGAAACATCTCTTGAATAATATCAGTAAGATATAGATGAAAACCTTCAGATTCCTCTGAAGTAATTTGATCAGGAGCTTCCTTACAAAAGAAGTTCTGTAATTCATTATTTTCAAATTTAATGTTGTGAGTCATTTGATTATATATATATTCGTGCATTTTAGGACCCCTTTAGATGTTTTTTCAACATATGACTCTATTCGACAGCAATATGGGGAAATCCTCTATTTAACTTATAGAAGTCTCATATCAAAGATGGTTCCCTATATTCGTTTGAATAACAGTACATTTTTTAAATGGTATAATTGTAATAGATAATTGGAGGTGTAAATTTGGAGCAAAAGATCGCAATACCCACTGATAGTGAAGGATATTATTCTTTAGAATGCCCATATTGTAAAGAGAGATTCAAGGCTTTAGGAGGTGACATAGACGCAGAGGATACTATGGAATTATTCTGCCCTTCTTGCGGCTTAGTCGATGACAATAATAAGTTTATACCTGATGACGTTATTGAACATGCACAAACACTTGCAATGAATTATATGAAACAACAACTTAACGATACATTTAAAAAGGCAAGTCGAAAGATGAAGGGGTCTGGTTTAACTCTCGATTTCAAGAAACTTAAAGAGGAGGCTCCTAACCTGTTAACTGAGGACGAGAAATTGGAACAGGTTCAGCTTCAATGTTGTAAAAAAACTATTAAAGTACATGCCGACCAAATCATAGAAAATATATATTGTCCATTTTGTGGGGTGAATTAAAATGAGAGAAGACGTTGCTTCTATTGAAAAAGAGTTTAAAAAACTATCGTTGAACTTTAGAAGAGTAGCGAGTAGATTCTTGAATTGTAATTTTCAGGATTATCAGGATTGTTTAAAAAGGTTTCTTCTTTTCATAGAGGATTCACCTGTAATTAAAGAATTTATTCAAGAAAACAATACGACACATTTTGACATTGGGAATATAATCAAGGAAAAAGAATTCCATTCGAAGTATAAGTTGCCTATCAGAGAGGCAGAGGTTTTCAAGAAATGAACTTGACATTATGAATATTGCATATGGTTATGGTGGGTCAAACAAAATACAAAGTCATGTAGATAACTTTAATAATCAAGTTGCTAAACCACTTGTTGACTATATTGTAACTTATCTAGGGGAGTTGAAAATAGACATGGGTCTTGATGGGAAATCTAATACTCAATACAACATCGGAGAATTTAGAGGTCAGTTGAACCATGCGGAGGGACAGAGTACAGTTGCTGCCAGCCAAACATATAATGAAACAAAGATTGCTGGATTAAAGGAATTAACAGAACAATTTGTAGAAGAGCTTAATATGAATGAATCAATTTCACAGGATGACACAGAGGAGACTACGGAAATACTAGAAGCAGCAGTACAAGAACTGGAAAGTGAAAAACCAAGGAAAATAATAATAAAAACTGCGATTGAAAAAGTTAAAAGCGTTGGCGAACTAGCTACTGCTGGAACAACGTTGTTCACTTTGGGGACTAAACTTGTTGAATCATTACAAGGGTCAATTGTATAACCGTCTCTTAAAAGATGAAGGATGGGCTTAAATTGCACCCATTCTTTTTCTTTTCAGCTATCTTATTGATAGTGATGTTTCATAAATATGAGACTTATCAAATTTGTAAATCGCAACGGATAATAGTCTGACTATTTTGATTGGTGTATATTCTGTAAGACTAATTATTAGTCGCATAGTATAATTAATTTCGGGAAAACAGGCAGTAATTGACTTTCGTGGTGAAATCACCAGGCTAATATACTAAAGTATGTTATAGTCCTCGTATTGTTAAGGTATTATACTTTTTAGCTTTTATCGGATTCGTATGGAACATTAAAGGGATAGAATTATACTGCTTTTCCTACATTTTAATATAGGGGGGAATGGTGATGAAAATTCACTCAAGGAATTACTGCACTCTTACTCAAGAAGAGAAAAACAAGTGGGAAATTCTTAAAGAGAAAGAAATTGTTCGAAGATTTGAAAATAGTGATATAGTAATACGAAAGAGCCGATACAGAGAGTACCCTGTAGCTGTTAGACACTATAAAAGTCTGTTTCCTAATAACCATCTGGACATAGTGGATTTACAACAAATTGAGTATTTAACCTCTCTTACAGAAGAGTATCTTGCTATAATCGAAAATCCTAATTCGAATGAAAGGTCGATTCTTAACTGGATCCGTGAAGAAAGGGCATATTTTATTATTGCATCTATAATGAAAGGGTATTATTCATTTGGTCATCACGATGCATTTATTTTTCCAGAATTTCAATTAGGTAATACATACCAAGTGGATTTTTTAATTGTGGGAAAAAGCTCAGGCGGGTATGAATTTATTTTTGTAGAGCTTGAACATCCACATAAAAATATTACTTTAGCAAACGGACATTTAGGAGATGCAATGAGGAAAGGTGAAAGACAAGTCATAGATTGGAAATATTGGCTTGAGTCCAATTATGGAACACTATATGAAACATTTAAAAAATATAAATCGCCAAGGCAGGATTTGACTGAGGAATTCATTAAATATGATAGTTCTCGCATACACTACGTTGTCGTAGCAGGAAAAAGAAATAACTTTAACAATAGAACCTATCAATTGAAGCGACAAAAAAGATTGTCTGAGAATATATTAATGCTCCATTATGATAACCTTTATGACTCGGCTAAGGCATTAATTGGAGAACCTACATACTGATGAAGGACATAAATTTTAACTACAAAAAAAGAGCTGGATAGGGATCTGACCTCAAAGTTGAGATTCATGATTGTGTTCATGGAAAAATGCTACAGAAACTAGACTTTAAACAAAAGGGGAAATTTGTGTATAAGATAGTTTAATTCTGTTAGTTATCACTTGAATACTCATATAAAGGAGCGGAGATTTGAAATCGCAAACAGACTCTCCCTTTCTTTAATCACGACCGCAATTCGATATTTGGATAATGGAGGAGTGCTTTGATACATTAAAAAGGACAATCCCTAGCTAATACAGTGGGAATGTCCTCTATTTATATAAATCATTGCCTTTAAATTGTTACGGTGAACCGTATCACAAATAGTGGTAAAGCAGAGGGTAGAAGTTCTTATTACAAAGGATTTTCTAAACAAGATTTAAGTCAATCTGTACTTCCTCTTTTCAATTTCTTTATTACCTATATGTTTAGAATTATAATATATCTTAAAGAGAGGGGGAGTCATAATGAGAAATGCCAACCAAGTAACTTGTGAGAAAAGGACTTATTCTAAAGAATTTAATTCTCACCAACATAAGTTTGGTCAATTTCTTTTCCCATTACAAGGATCCTTAGATATACAAACAAATTTGCAAGAGATAAACCTGAGACCGGATTATTGTCTGTACCTTCCTCCAATGCTTGATCCTAAATATTGTTCAGTAGACAGAAACGAATTTTTAATATTAGATATACCAATTCATTATTTGCCAGAGGATACAAGCACCATGTATATAGGGCTGGATAAACAATGGTCTTCTATTCGTTATTTGTTATTGGAAGAGGCGAGGAGTCAGAGAAATTCTTCTTCCTTAGTAAATTTGACTAAATATGTGACCAACAAACTACATATCTCTAGACTTCCTTCTATTGAATATATTCACAAACATTTTAAGGAGCCCATTAGTTTAGAAACTTTAGCGAAAATAGAACATTATCACCCAGCGTATTATTCATCATGGTTTAAACAAAAAATGGGAAAAAGCCCAAGTGTGTATATAACTGAACTTCGATTGAGAGAGGCTAAGCATCTGTTAGTTTCAACAGCATGGTCTATGACAAAGATTAGTGAGGAATTAGGTTTTGAAAATTCTTCATCGTTTACAAGGTGGTTTGTAAGATGTGAAGGAATGCCTCCGAAGAAATATAAAATTCTTAATAAAGGATAAAGCGGATATTAAACTTGGTAAAGAAACTTTTTATGGATTTGTTTATCATAAGTTTAACTATTCTTTTTATCTTTTTTATTGAGGTGAGCAACATGAAGGGTAAATTGTCTCCTTTTTTAATATTGCTAGCAGCAATTCTTTGGGGGACCACAGGTACTACGCAGGCACTTGCTCCTGAAGCAGCACACCCGATTGCCATTGGCGCTACTCGCTTAGCAGTAGGGGGTCTATTCTTATTACTTATTGCACTTATAACAGGAAAATTGAAATTAATAGATTGGCCAGTCAAAACTATAATAGGGGCTTCTTTATGTATGGCATTATATCAACCGTTATTTTTCTCAGCAGTTTCGATTACGGGAGTGGCTATTGGAACAGTGGTAGCAATTGGGAGTGCCCCTATTTTATCTGGTTTCTTGGAATGGATGTTTTTCAAAAATCGTCCTTCTAAAGTTTGGTGGTATTCTACAATTTTATCCATCTTAGGTTGTCTAATGCTATTTATGAATAAAGAATCATTGTATGTAGATCCTATTGGAATAATAATGGCTTTAGGGGCAGGTTTATCGTTTGCCAGTTATGCTCTTATAAGCAGAGATATGGTTGGAAAATACTCAACTTTATCAGTGGTTGCAGTAGTTTTCACCCTAAGCGCAATCTGTCTATCACCATTTTTATTTATTTTTGATATGTCTTGGATAATGAGTTTTCGAGGTGTCGGTATAAGCATTCAACTTGGAATAATGGCGACCGGGGTAGCATATTTCCTTTTTGCCAAAGGACTTGCCCATGTTTCTTCATCTACTGCAGTTACACTTGCGTTGGCAGAACCAATGACAGCAGCGTTATTAGGGGTTTTCATGTTAGGAGAAAACCTAAACACAATTTCGTGGCTTGGGATTTTCCTTTTAATGCTTGGTATCGGAACATTAATACGGTCTTCCAAAAGTTCTAGTAGCAAAAATAAACGTAGGGTGGCTTAGCAGTGAGTAAACTTGTAAAAAGGTGGTTAAATCATTATGGTAAAAATCGAAGATTTTCTAATACTAGATATTCGTGTTGGCACAATCATAAATGCAACATCTTTTCCTGAAGCGAGAAAACCTGCAATAAAATTAGAAATCGATTTTGGAGAAGAGATTGGCATAAAATATTCGTCTGCACAAATCACACGTAGGTATAATCCTGAAAAACTTTGTGGACGTCAAGTAGTAGGAGTAATTAATTTTCCTCCAATGAGAATTGCAGGGTTTAAATCTGAAGTATTGGTAATTGGTGCGGTTCCAGAAGATGGGGATGTTATTCTTTTGAAACCTGACGAACTCGTTAGGAATGGAACAAGAATATCATAATACATTTTTGGTGAATGTATTTTTGAGATTGGTTTAAGGGGTAATATTACCGGTAATTTCCAGAGAACCGTATCACAAATAGTGGTAAAACAAAGAGTGGAAGTTGTTATTAAAAAGGAATGGTTAGGTAAATTAGGTTCTTAAGTTGTTTAATTAGAGACCTTACTTATAGGTATAATTATTATAAAGTAAACCAAAGCAGGGGTTACAGAGTTATTCCCCTGCTTTTTATACACGTATTAGTTGCTTTCTCTCAATCTTTTTTTTGTCCCTTTTGCCTTATTTTATTTACAGCCCAACTTATTATGGAATTTGAATTCCTATTTTGAATCATTACTATCTTGCTTTTAATTATTTCTATTACTTCTCTATATATGGTGTCAATATCCTTGAATTTTTCTCTACCTTCAATATGTGCAATTTTTTCATCCATTTGCTGAATGGAAACTTGCTCTTTAAGGCAATTATCTATTCTTTTAATGATATCTTCTATAGAGGATTTAATCTCATCTTCATTAATAGGTAAATCATAAAGTACATTGTTTAATTTGGTTATGATTTTATCATAAGATTTTTCACTACCTCTAATATATTTCCGCTTATTCTCGCGTGTTTCCTCCGCAATACTTTTTATTCTTGATAGAATGTCAGTATATGTATATTGCATTGTTGTATTTTTAAAATACTTCATCGTCTTAGAGGCGAAAATCCATGAAATAATAGCCCCACCTAAAGAGACTATACTTGAAATGCTCCCTAAAGTGTTTAAGTCCAATAGTTAATTACCATCCTTTTCGCTGATAATATGCTTATACTTCGGGAAGTTACCATATAGTGCAGGGAAAACTTCATCCCATCTTCCATCTTCCCAAAGTGCTTTTGCTATATACTCGGCTAAGTGGTAATCACCTTCGTTACCAGTAATCTCATAAATTCTAGATTCATATTCGCTATTACTAACTTTTTTATTATGATTTATCTGGTCTCTAATTTCGTCCATTAGATTCATGATTTCGTTATATTGTCTTTTTGTGATATCGTATTCAAATAGAATCCTGTTGATGTTTGAATCATGAAACATTAGGTCTAACTTAAATTCCAAATGTTCAACTTTTTCTTCTAATAATCTTACTCTTTCATCGCTCATAAATATCATCCTCATATTAGTAGTTTAGTTTAAAGAAAGGTTAATTAATTCCACATGTGTACATGCAACTTAAATTTTGCGAACTACTAATTAATCTGTCTATGAATCTATTGACTCTATCAAAAAAGATTTAGTATAAATGAAACGCAGGTAAAATAGTAATTTCGGCCAAACGGGCTTGGGAAAATCATCTCTAATTAATGCATTAAGTTAAAATGTAGCAAAATTCACTCAATTATTGTCATCCATATTACTTCCCTCCTGATATATTCAAAATAATTCAAGATTTATATATATTAAATCACTAGCGTTGCATTAATTAAGATTAAATATTAACAAGACCCCGAATTTTCGCTAATTTACTTTAATGCAAATAAAAAGTCCTTTATAATGGATTTA
>NZ_JBHUDE010000120.1:0-10296 GCF_042678205.1 Oceanobacillus luteolus | reverse complement strand
GTACGAACCAAAGCAAAATTGGCTGGATTAAGTCCGATAGAATACCGAACTCAATCCAGCCAATCAGCTGCATAATAAAAACTCTAACTTTTAGGGGTCGCCACCCTTGGGTAAATTCTGGGGGCATACGTTTAGTTTTTATCTGGCTCTGGCCCCGGCCCCCTTTTTTTAAAAAAGTGATATTTTATCAATTAAGGGACTATGTTGGAGCAAAGACTTACATCCTTAGACCTTTTTGGCGGTGAAAAATTTTGTGAAAATATATGGTCCTGCTGCAAATCCGAGGGTTAATTGCCATGCACCTATTCCTTGTAAATTATAGTCCTGGACTAACTTCATCTTTTCACCCATACTTCTGACATCTTCAAACCATACTTCATGCGTTTGTCCCTGATCGTCTCTATATTGAAAAAATGGTGTTGCAACTTCTTCGGAATATTGAATCGGTGACTGATGCCTCATAGCAGTATTTATGGCCCTCTGGTTGGATATAGCGGATGCTACTATACCCGGCTCATACGGTATTTTCCAATCATAGCCGTATAGTGGCACTCCGAGAATAATTTTGCTCCGTTGTACATTGTTGATTGCAAATTCAATAGTATTTTGAACTTCAGTGATTGGCGCTACTGGTCCTGGCCCACTTCCTGCATAGTGCCAATCATATGCCATAATAAACATAATATCTACAACAGCCCCAATTCCTCCGTAATCATACCCTTCTAACCAAGGGATATTATCGCTAGTTTTTGCAGGAACAGCGATTGTTAACGCATAGCCTTCTGGACTAAGACGCTCCCCTAATTGACGCAAAAATCCTGTAAAAAGATCCCGATCTTGAGCACCGACACGTTCAAAATCAATATTCACACCACCATACCCTTTTCTTGTTACCAAATAATGGATATTATTGATAAGGTTTGTTCTTGATATAGGATTATTTAGGACTTGATGAGCAAGTTCAGTACTGAAGCCTTTCGGGACTAAATTAGTAATCGTCGCTAGTGGTGTAACTCTATTTCTCCAAGTTTCTTCAATTGCAACTAAGTCATTTAAATCGTTAGTAATATCCCCATTTGGAGCAAATTGGTAGTCAAAGATTGAAATGTATGTGGAATAGGGCGCGAAATTATTAATTAACATACGATCTCGTTCAGGACTTCGAAGAACATAATAACTCAATGAACTAATATATTTTGCTATATTGGGGATCGTTATTTGCATTCCGGGCTGTAGTACATTGGGATTAATTGTGGGATTGGCCTCACGTAATTGCTCTAATGGCACAATTGCTTTTCTTGCTATACTCGTTAGTGAATCTCCGGGTTGAACAGTATATACATAAAGCGGTATAAGCAGAGCTTGGCCTGGAACTATATTTGTTATTTCTAAACCATTGACACTGCGCAGTTGTTCTACTGAAGTACGGTACTTGCCACTGATGGAAAATAAAGAATCTCCGGGTTGAACGGTATGAATAAACAAATTGAAGCCTCCTAATCAGTCATCTTTTTGCGAAAAAACAATTAATAAATGGTATTCACTTCCTTGCCAATATATACGCTTGGTAGTAACCCAGTAACCCGATTGTTTTTTAAGTTGTCTCTAACAAAAAGCTGTAAAACAGTTCTTCATTACAGTTTGCTATTGACTTTTATTTTTTGTGTCGCTATTATATACATATTTTTCAAAAAAGAAGGGAATGTTAGTGATAAGGAGGGGTATGATCTTCAACTACTACTTTTTTTACTTAAACAAAAGCTTATTTGCCAACAATACAATATAAAATTGGAGGGATACTTATGACGATAAGAGCCGACCAAGTTTTAGATGCAAAAGGACTTGCTTGTCCAATGCCGATTGTAAGAACTAAAAAGGCCGTTAACGAACTGGAACCCGGTCAGGTCATTGAAATCCAGGCGACGGATAAAGGATCCAAAGCTGATCTTGAGGCTTGGGCCAAAAGTAGCGGACATCAGTACCTGGGGACAACTGAGGATGGGGAAGTATTAAAGCATTATCTTCGTAAAGCCGGTTCAGAAGAGGTGAACGAAGAGAAGAAATATCCTCACGTCATTCAAAATGATGAATTGCAGCAAAAGTTGGAAGCCAGGGAAGAGATCGTGATCCTGGATGTTCGTGAACAAGCG
The DNA here is from genome assembly GCF_042678205.1 of Oceanobacillus luteolus. Lineage (NCBI taxonomy): Bacteria > Bacillati > Bacillota > Bacilli > Caryophanales > Bacillaceae > Oceanobacillus > Oceanobacillus luteolus. The sequence goes on along the minus strand of NZ_JBHUDE010000120.1, from coordinate 8,146 downwards.
GAATACAGCTTCGGACACATTCCCACTGCCATCTCCATCCCACTGGGCGAACTGGAAGAGCAGATGGATAAACTGGATAAAGATAGTGAAGTATACGTGGTGTGCCGCTCCGGTAACCGAAGTGACTTGGCATGCAAGATGCTTGAAGAAAAAGGTTTTTCAAATGTGAAAAATGTTGTTCAAGGCATGGTTGAATGGTCCAATCCGATTGAAAGGAACAATTAAATTGGGAGGAATATGAAATGGCAAAAAAGGTAGCGATTATTTCAAGCAATGGCAGTTTATTTGATGCTTACAAAGTGTTTAATGTCGCAACCGCGGCTGCGGCAAGTGATGCGGAAGTGGGTATTTTCTTTACATTTGAAGGATTGAATCTAATTCATAAAGAAGGGCACAAACAGCTCCCTATTCCTGAGGGACGCGAGCATTTCCAGGAAGGCTTTAAAAAGCAAAATGTTCCGCCTATTCCTGATCTTGTTGAGATGGCACGTGAAATGGGTGTGAAGTTGATCGCTTGTCAGATGACAATGGATGTCATGGAATTGGAAAAGGATGCGTTTGTTGATGGAATTGAAGTAGCAGGTGCCGCAAGTTTCATTCATTATGCTTCTGATGCTGATATTACATTGACGTTCTAAATATCCAATGCACAGGAAGATTCCAAATTAAAAAGACAAAAAGAGGGAGAGGAATTTTTGAAATGAATACAGATAAAATTCTAGATGCAAAAGGACTTGCTTGTCCAATGCCAATCGTTCGAACAAAAAAGGCGATCAATGAGTTGGAATCAGGTCAGGTGTTGGAAAACATAATATACGAGGGGGAGAAAATATGCTAAAAAGGCTATTTCCGGCGTTGAACTGGATGTCAGACTACAAAAAGTCGGATTTAAGCGGAGACCTTTCGGCTGGGATTATCGTAGCTGTCATGCTTATACCTCAAGGAATGGCGTATGCAATGCTGGCTGGACTTCCTCCTGTTATTGGGTTATATGCGTCAACAATACCTCTGATCATTTATGCATTATTTGGGACGTCGCGCCAACTGGCTGTCGGGCCGGTTGCAATGGTTTCCTTGTTAGTTTTGGCTGGAGTTTCCACTCTTGCTGAACCTGGTACAGAAGAATATATATCATTGGCATTGCTGTTAATGTTGATGATTGGGTTGATTCAGTTTTTAATGGGATTGTTTCGACTCGGTTTCATGGTTAACTTTCTTTCTCATGCGGTAATAAGCGCATTTACAAGTGCAGCCGCAATTATCATTGGATTCAGTCAACTGAAGGGTTTATTGGGCATTAGTATTGAAGCGGAAAATGTATTATTAGTCATATGGGAAGTAATAAACAAACTAACAGAAGTCCATATACCTACTTTTGTTATTGGAATAGGAAGCATCCTGCTCCTAGTTGGCTTAAAAAAAGCAGCACCTAAAATACCAGGTCCGCTTGTCGTAGTTGGATTGAGCATTGTAGTCGCCGCCGCTTTTCACATGGATAGCCATGGAGTGAGAATTGTGGGAGAAGTGCCAAAAGGTCTACCCACTTTTTCAATGCCTGCATTTAACATTGATTCAATCATGGCGCTGCTTCCGATTGCTTTGACGATTTCATTTATTGGCTTCATGGAGTCCATAGCAATGGCCAAGGCAATTGCGGTAAAAGAAAAGTATAAAGTTGTCCCGAACAGAGAACTGGTTGGTTTGGGATTGGCGAATGTGGCTGGTTCATTCTTTTCCGCCTACCCGGTGACGGGTGGTTTTTCACGGTCTGCTGTAAACTATCAGGCTGGAGCAAGGACACCGCTCGCTTCGATTATTACTGCCGTTTTAATCATATTAACACTATTATTTTTCACAGGATTTTTCTATTATCTTCCAAATGCCGTATTGGCGGCCATAATAATAGTAGCGGTCATTAATTTGATTGATGTGAAAGAACCGCGGTATTTATTTAAAATCCAGAAAACGGACGGTTGGACATGGGTCATTACATTTATTGCCACTTTAGCCATTGGTATTGAGCAAGGAATTTTGTTTGGATTAGCATTTTCTTTAGTCGTTTTTATCGGAAGAAGCGCATATCCACACGTAGCGGAACTAGGTTATTTGCGGAAAGAAAATGTTTTCCGGAACATCAAACGATACCCTGAGGCCGATGTACACCCTGAGGTGCTTATTTTCAGGGTTGATTCACCGCTTTATTTTGCAAATATGACATTTCTTGAAAACAAACTATGTGAGGCAGTGGGGGAAAGGCCTCAAACAAAATGGATTGTTCTTGATTTTTCCGGTGTAAACACGATAGATGCTGTTGCAATACACGCCCTTGAGGAAATATTGAAATCGTGCGGCAAAGGGGAAATCCGGTTTAAGATTGCAGCAATTAAAGGTCCGGTCATGGATTTAATGAAAAAAGCCCAATGGGATGAAAAATTTGGTGATCATATAAAATATTTATCAATTGAACAAGCTATGGCAGATATTGAGGGAGAGGGGTAAGTTTGATGGAAAAACAAGAACTGCAAAAAAAAAATGCAGAGTTTATCCGCAAAATAAAAGAGCGCGATCCACTCTATTTCAATAAACTTAAAGAAGGCCAAAAGCCGGAATTTCTCGTTTTATCTTGCAGCGACTCCCGTGTCAGCCCGTCAATCATTACCGAAATGCCCCTTGGATACATGTTTGTGCATCGAAATATCGCTAACCAAGTTGCTGTTGAGGATGAAAGTTTCTCCGCAAGTCTTTATTACGCTTTAAAGTATTTGGAGGTAAAGGAAATAATTGTGAAAGGACACACGGATTGTGGTGGAATCAAAGCAGCCTGGTCAGATAACGATGATGAAGAATTACAAACTTGGCTATCCAAGATACGGAAAGATTTGCCGCAGAAAGATGTGTCAAAAGACATGACTATAGATGAATTAACAAAGATTAATGTGTTAAAACAAGTGGATAACCTAAAAAAACACCCAATTTTTAAAACCTATGGGAAAGGCGTTGGAGTAAGAGGCTGTTTATTCCATGTTGAATCAGGAGAATTGGAAAGTTTAGTTTAAACTCTTGACTATATACCCATATGGGTATATCATTCAATTAGGATAAGGAATATGTATTTTTTTTAATAATTAATATCCCCTGGGGTGTATATGGAGAGTGAGATGAGAAATGGAAACTAAAAAGACAAACATTATTTTATTTAGCGGAGATTATGACAAAGCGATGGCAGCCTTCATCATTGCTAATGGTGCAGCGGCCTATGATATTAAAATAAGAAACAGAAGGACATTCTCCTTTTTAGAAATTTGGTCAATAATCAAAGACCAACTAAAAGGCGGAATGTCCTTTTTTATTTGGTAATCAGATATACTTCTGTCGTCAATTTCTTTGTATAGTAATCCTGTTTAAGATACTCGACTTGTTCATTAAGTTTTTCCGTATTTATGGGAAAGACCCATTTACCAAATGATGAAAATAGTGTATTCTTGTCCATAGTTGATATCCTTTACGTTGGATTTGGACAGGAACCACCTGACCTCCCCATTGTAAAGGATTTTTTGTTGTCTAAACTGGTAATTATTGAATATTGTTAGTATTTTGAATTACTGTTTTTAATTAATGCAACGCTAGTGTATTGCTGTAAAAAATTGATTTCTTTACAGCCTCAATTATTGTTGTTATTATGAATGTTAGTGACTACTTACAAAAAAATTTTTGTGGGTGTAAGTTACCACTAACATTCACTATAGAGGGAGGAAATGCATGAATATGTTAAAAAGGCTTGCTAGTTTATTAGAAAGTTTTCCAATAAAGTCAATATTTATTACAGTTATCGTTGTCACTCTGTTAGTAAGTGGGGTCAGAAATGTATTTATAGCTACAGGAAATGATACATTGGTGAAGAGTAATACAGACGTATATCAGGATAACTTAATGTTAGAAGAAGAGTTTGGAGGAGAATCCGTCATTGTGCTATATGAATCGGATCATTTATTAACGCCCGAAAACTTAGCTCATATGAAAGGGCTTGAGAATGCTTTACACACGAGTGATTCTATTTATAGTATTTTAAGCCCTGTCACGCTTGTGGAAGAAATGGCAAATAAACAAGGCGAAAAATTTCAAGAAGGTATTGAAGAAGTAATTAAGGGTCTAGATACGATGGGAAGTAAATTAATTGAGATTGGTACAGAGATGAGTGAAAACGCTCAAAATAATCAGAAGATTGGATTTCCTAAACAAGAAGGCTTAGAAATGCCCAATCTCGGGGGTGCGGAACTTCCTGAATTCGAAAGAACTAACCCGCCCATATTTGATAGTCCAGAGCTTCCTGAATTAGGTGAGATACAGCTTCCTGATATAGAAGGACAACTAGCCGAGTTAAATAAGGGATTTGCTCAATTGATTGGTGCCCAGGAAAATTTAGGTGATGGTACACAAAATTTAGTTAATGGATATGCCCAATTTGGTACCAAAACAAGGGAATTAGGAGAAAGCTTGGGTGCTTCGTATCCAAGGGAGTTTAATGTTTCAACAGCTTGTGTGGCAAAAGCACAATATGGTCCGCGACAATAAGCAATGATTTTTTTATTTTTTGGAAGAGAAGAAATATGTTCTTCCAAGTCTAGAACAGGCATCGATAGTGCTCCCGTAATATGTTGGCTTTTATATTCATCTTCTGGTCTAACATCGATTAGAACAGCCTCACCATTTTGTATTTCTTCCAACATATCTTTAAGTTGCACTATTTTAATCTTTTCATTTCTTTCTATATAGTCTTTTCTTACGTGTGTAATATCGCTAAACTGCATTTCAGCTAAATTTTTAACTGAACGCAAAAGTTTGACTACGTTATCATCTGCTAAAGAGTAGTAGACAAAGTTTTTGTCCTTGCTAAATTTAACTAATTTAGCTTCTAGCAGTGACTGAAGATGTTTTGACGTATTGGCTACAGACATTTTTGCTTCTTTAGATAATCGCTCCACTGTTTTGGGTCCTTGAGATAAATAATCTAATAACTCAAAGCGCTTTGGACTAGAGAGAGCTTTACTAATTCGAGTGAATTGACTGTATACAAGGTCTTTAAATTCTCTAGACTCCAAATCATCACCTCTAATCTATTCAACTAATTGATTGAATAGTTGAATTGTACAATATATAATTTGATTTGTAAAGTGGTTCGCTAAATTGAAGAATACAGGTGATAAAAATTAGATATATTTTATTATTCACAAAGAGGAGAAAAAAATGAGGTATAGAGTGTCTGATTTACCTAATCAGGGAATGTGGAGTAATTTATTTGACCAAATTTTCATGTTGCAAACATTGGAATTAACGACCGACATTGAAAACTACTTCGATATTAGTTGTGGATATGGAACATTAACAAGCCAAATGAAAAAATCGGTTCCTAAACGTTGTAAGGAACCGATTTTTTCTATACTTTTGCTTAACGTTGTAAATCCGCATTTTCCTGACGGTACCCCATTCAGTAAATTATTCTCATTACCAGAATTAATAAGGCTTATAAAATTTTTAATAATTTCCTTTTGGATTAATTCTAACTCGCTCGAAGTATCTTTTTGAAATACAGCACTCATATCAGGAAAACTTAATACAACAAACTGGAAATAACTACTTGAAAATAGGCCTGAAATTAATCTGTTTAACTTGAGGATAAAGTCTGTTTCTTTATTTACTATCTTTTTAACATCATTTAATAACTGGAGCATCTTCGGATGTACTAAATTGTAAACTAACTCTTCTTTGGATTTAAAGTGGAGATAAAGAGTACCTTTAGCTATGTCAACAGCTTTCGCAACTTCATCCATGGTGAAATTAATGTATCCTTGTTTTTTAATTATTTCTTCAGCTTTCTCCAGGATTAACTTGTGCCTATTATTAAATTTCTCTTGCCTTCTATTCATAATGCACCCCTAGAATGACTTTCGAGTCATTTTTGACTTCCAAGTCATTTTAGAGTTCTTTAATAATTTTGTCAATCGAATTTTCATAGGAAAAGTAGAGGGATATTTTATCGAGGACTGTTTATAAGGTTATAATTATAAATAAAAGATTATTTATTATTTTTAAATCATTGTCCTTTATTTTTGGACGGTTATTTTTTTATGGAAAATTTAAGCCAAATTGGACTTGGTTTTGTCTAATAGATGTAAGGCACAAAATGAGAGGGTGAATGGTGATTATTCGCTTAGTAAAAAAAGCTCAAAAAGGAAATGACAGAGCCTTTTTGAAGCTGTTTCAACAATATGAAGAAGAGATTTATCGAATGGCTTTCGTCTATGTCAAAAACAAAGAAGATGCGTTAGATGTAGTGCAAGAAGTAGCATATCATTCATTTAAAAAGATAGATACATTGAACGAACCACAATTTTTAAAAACATGGCTCATTAGAATCACGATTAATTGTGCAATCAACACCGTCAATAAAAATAAGAAGGTCATTCAATTGGATCCTAACTTTGAAGAATTTCACGACTTAGAAGATGAGGACATTCCTCTTTCTCTATCTATCCAAGACATGATTGATTCATTGGAAGAGGATGAGAAAAGCGTCGTACTGTTAAGGTATTATCAAGATCATACGTTTAAAGAAATTGCAGAGGTGTTGGACATACCATTAGGAACAGCGAAATCGATACTTTACCGTGCGTTAAATAAGCTTCGCAAAGAGTATAAGGAGGTCGATAGTTGTGAGTGATAAGATTAAACTTGAGTTAGAGAAAATAGAAATTCCAAAAGAGCTGCATAATCGCGCAAAACTTGGTGTCATGCAGGCAAAGTCAGAAAAACCAAAAAGTAAATTGAAAAAGTTAATGTTCCCAGTAGTCGCTTCGTTAACCTTGATGTTTTCGGCTGGGGTTGGAGCAGCATATATACCTAGCCTTAATAATTTACTGGCTAACGTTAGTCCAGAAATTGCGTTAATGCTTCAGCCCATTGACAGTAAGAGCGGTATTAGTGAAAGTAACGGTATAAAAATGGAAGTAGTTGCCGCAATGAATGATGATGAAATGGCAGTCATCTATGTTACTATGCAAGATTTAATCGGTGATAGGATTGATGAAACGCTTGATCTTTATGATTATTCTTTTACTGGAGCTCACATGAATACTAGTCAACTCGTAGATTATGATGAAACATCGAATACCGCTACACTACGGATTCAGGCAAATGGTGGGGAAGAATTGGATGGTAGTAAAGTGAACTTTCGTATTGACTCCTTCCTGAGCGATAAACAAACACATGAGGTAGAAGTAGAAGCTGATCTCGCGGAGATAATAAATAATCCACCCAAAATAATTCCACTAGATATGAACAACACATCAGGTGGGGGAGGGGTTTTGTTAGAACAATTAGAGGCACAAAAAGTAATCCAGGTATTAAAACCGAGCGAAACCAATATTCAGCTACCGGGAGTTGACTTTATAAATATTACTAATATAGGCTTCATTGACGATCGTCTTCATATTCAAGTGGAGTGGACAGGGAATGATATAGATGCCCATGGATATTTTTATTTCGTTGATGAGCTGGGTAATGAGATATATTCTTCTTCCGTTAATTTTGGATTAGATGGTTCAGGTAAAACTAATTACGGGAATGAATACACAGAGTATATTTTTGAAAAGAATAGTATGGACGTTGACGAACAGGAACTTCTGGGGCATTTTGTATCAAACGGAAATCATATAGAAGGCGACTGGAACACGACCTTTAGATTGCAGTCAGTTGGAGAGAAATTAACCTATGATTTCAAGAAAGATTTCGGCACATGGACATCAAACAGTGTGTCTATTTCACCACTAGGTGTAACACTATATGGAAGCAGTAAATTCAATGAGTCCACCCAATTGGAAGTGGATGTAATAATGAACGATGGCTCTGTTCAAACACTGGATTTCATGACTGGTTTTATTGAAAATGAAGAGGTTATCGTTAAATTTCTCTCACCTTTACCTTTAGATCTTTCGAAGGTTAAATCGATAAACATTGATGATACGGAAATAGACCTTTAAAACTCTAGAGGCTGGGACATAACTAGCCGAAAACAGTAATTAAAAAGGATCCAAGCAATCAAAACTTTGCTAGGATCCTTTTTTGAGTCAAATTTATCATTATCGGTCTT
>NZ_JBHUDE010000119.1:0-9454 GCF_042678205.1 Oceanobacillus luteolus | reverse complement strand
GCGTATTCAAGAAAAATTAGGCTACCAATCTCCAATAGAATTTCGTGGAATGGCAGCCTAAGAAGGTGTTTTATTATTGTCTCAAATTGCTATGTCAGTCTAATTATACATAGCTTTTTATACAAGCTTATAACGGATTGTCCTATTTTGCCACTCTATTATAAATTCTAATATTATAGTGGAGGAATGCGCCTCTAATTCCAGAGGTTTTCAACAATGTCCTCCTTACTCGACTACCATTTTTCAGTGACTTCACTTTTCCATCACTTAAATACAGTGCAACGAGCCCTTTTGGAATGAATTGATGGAATTCAGGATCAGGCAGGACCTGCAACCGTTCTTCCGCCATTAGAAGAAAATATTGTATCCGCTCCACTAATTGAACATCATCACGATAAAAACTGCAGAAATTCAAGTCCCCTTCCTTTTCATCCTCTTCCTGGTCAATATAATAATCAAGTAAAATATGTAAGCCTTGTACAGCAGGAAAATAACTATAAATAATTTTCTCTGCTAAAGTTTTTGTCAGTTTACCAGACAATGTGTAAGATACTAAACAAAAAATTCCTATCGTTGAACCAGACACAGCAGCAAACTCGTACCAACTTAATCCAAGGGCTTTCTCTCTATTCTCCAAATACCATTTTACCAGTCGTGGTACTCTTTCATCCATCTTTACATGTTTATGCACTTGGAGGTCTGCATATAAACCTTCTAACATTAAACAATAATCACGACAGAGCCCATAGGCTTCTGCATTATCCAAAACACCCTGACATGTAAGTACTAGTTCAGTCAAATATCCTCCATCTTCTTGCTCTTCGCGATATGTATAATAGTTTTTTACCGGAGCACCAGGGATCAAAGCATCTTTCATCGCTTCATGTAACATACGAAAATCCTTCGGGTCCAACGATGTACTACGATCACAAAGATTATCCAAGTAGTCACTGATTGTCTGATAAGCGACAATAAACCGGATTGCTTCTTTACAATGTCTGCCAGCTAGTAATGCAAATACACCCCCACCCTGGCAGTGGAACGTTTTGGAATGAATACTTGCTAGTGCTTGTTTTCTCAGCTCCTCGTCTGGAATCGCCTGCGCCCTTTTCTTCCAATAATCCAGTTCTTCATCTATTAGGGGGAATAACTTGTTAAAAACATTGTCCAGTAATCCAAATGCCGAATTTGGTACATGCATTTGTCATAGCCTCCACATAGTTTCGTTATTCTAATCCATTTTGATATACTATCCTTATATTATCTACATACTTATGAAAATAATACAAGGGAGCGTTAAAGAATGATTGATCATTATCAAGGGGTCTATCCAACTATTCATGAATCCGTTTTTGTAGCTAAAAATGCAGTGATTATAGGGGATGTAACGATTGATGAAGAATCAAGCATATGGTTCCACGTAGTCATCCGCGGAGATTTGTCTCCTACTCGTATCGGGAAACGAGTAAGTATACAAGATCTCACTGTATTACACCAAAGTCCAAATACCCCCCTTATCATTGAAGATGATGTTACAATCGGGCATCAGGTTACTTTGCATTCATCAATCATTAGAAAAAATGCGTTAATTGGTATGGGAGCAATTGTACTGGACGGAGCAGAAGTTGGTGAGAATGCTTTTGTTGCAGCGGGTAGTCTCGTACCACCTGGTAAAAAAATCCCTCCGAACACCTTATATATGGGGAATCCAGCAAAATTCGCAAGAGAACTCACGGAAGCAGATTATCAGGAGATGGAGCGGGTCCGAAAGTCATATGTGGAAAAAGGTAAATATTATAAAGAACATACAAGTTTAGGCAGAATATAAGAAAAAGAGCTGTCCGGCTAATCCCTGACAGCTCCTACTATTTTATTCTTCATTAACTATTTTTTGTAAGTCCTCTACCTTATCTAAACTTTCCCAAGGGAAGTTAATATCCGTTCTGCCAAAATGTCCATAAACAGCGGTATTCTTATAGATCGGCCTTCTTAAATCAAGCATTTGAATAAGACCTGCGGGACGAAGATCGAATAGTTTTCTAACTGCTTTCACGAGTAATGCTTCGCTAAATTGACTTGTGCCAAACGTATCAATACTTATAGATACAGGTTCAGCTACACCGATTGCATAAGCAAGCTGGACTTCACATTTATCCGCAAGGCCTGCCGCCACAATATTCTTCGCAACATAACGAGCCGCGTACGCTCCTGAACGGTCCACTTTTGTCGGGTCTTTTCCACTGAAAGCGCCCCCGCCATGACGAGCATATCCACCATAAGTGTCGACAATAATTTTTCTCCCCGTTAAACCTACATCACCCTGAGGACCACCGAGCACGAAACGACCAGATGGATTAATGAAATATTTCGTTGCTTCATCCAGCAACTCATTAGGTACCACCGGTTTAATAACATGTTCAAGAATATCTGATTCAATTTGTTCGTTTGAAACTTCATCATGATGCTGCGTAGATACTACAATCGTATCCACACGAATCGGTTGGTTATTCTCATCGTATTCAATGGTGACTTGTGTTTTTCCATCAGGTCTTAAATAGTCTAACACTCTATTTTTTCTTACATCAGCTAAACGTTTTGCTAGTTTGTGTGATAAGTTGATGGGAAGCGGCATATATTCTTCTGTTTCATTTGAAGCATACCCAAACATCAACCCTTGGTCACCTGCTCCAATAGCTTCTACTTCCTCTTCCATCTTCCCTTGCCGTGCTTCAAGTGCTTTATTTACACCGCCGGCGATATCCGGGGACTGTTCATCGATAGCTGTAATGACAGCACAAGTCTCCGAGTCAAATCCATATTTAGCCCTTGTATATCCAATTTCTTTTATTGTTTGGCGTACGATTTGAGGTATATCCACATATGTCTTTGTAGAGATTTCCCCCGCAACAAACACCATTCCAGTTGTTACTACTGTTTCACAGGCTACACGAGCTTCAGGATCATTTTTTAAAATTTCATCTAGAATTGCATCCGAAATTTGGTCGGACATTTTATCAGGATGTCCTTCAGTTACAGACTCTGAGGTAAATAAACGACGATTTCCAGCCATAGGGCTTGTTCTCTCCTTTGTATAAAATGTAACGGAACCTGTTATTCAAAGGCCAAGGCGTAAGCGCCCGTTTAGGGACGTTCAGACTGCGCCCCACAGGACGTGGGGTGGTTTGACGTTGCCCCAGGATGGGGCGTTCTTAGTCGAACTTCCCTTCCCTTTCAGAGATAAAGGAAACACGACGAACGAAGAGAGTCGATGTTGACTTATCGTACGGAGGGACGGGAAGTCTGGGCAGTCCCTGGGCGCTGGAGCCGGACGAGGCTATACCTGTCTAATTATCCACATATAGTAAAATTAAATTACCTATGCAAATAAAATAAAAACCTTTCCACATACATGAGGAAAGGTAAGACAGCCTTTCACTCTTATTGATCAAGGTTTTACCTTGCATCAGGTTAGCACCTTTCACGAGATGTGAGGTTGCTGGGCTTCATCGGGTCTGTCCCTCCGCCGACTCTGAATAAGAGAGGATCCACTCTAAATTACATATAAAAATAGCATATGCAAAAAAATGATTTTGTATCGTGGGTTAGTATAGCATACGTGAAAAAAACTGGCAAATATAATTCGATAAGCATTTCCAATCACGCTACCCATTTGTTACAATTAAAACACCAATTAAATGAAAAGGAGGTTATTTATTTATATTTGTAATCGTTTCCTGATATTTTAGGTAACGCTTTCTCAGTAAATGCGTATGTATGATATAAAAATATTTCATATTAGTGTGGACTATTTAATTTAATGTGTTATACTAATAGCATAATTAAGATCATCGAAAAGGAAGCTTGGGATGTTTCTTAACAAAACCTTCTAAAGGCAGGAGAATGAAAATGAAAATGGTGGATAAATCCTTGACAACTCAACTGTTGAAACATGGGAATTTAAAACAAAACCTATCGGTAGCACGTCTAGTCGAACGGATTTTAGACAGGAAAGAAGGCGTATTAACATCTACCGGTGCAGTTACAGCAACTACTGGTAAATATACAGGACGCTCACCAAAAGATAAATTTATCGTTAAAGACGAAATTACGGAGAGCACAGTAGATTGGGGCAGCGTTAACCAACCGATTGATGAAGCTTCCTTCGATAAATTGTATCACAAGGTTATTGATTACCTAATGGATAAGGAAGAAGTATATCAATTTAAAGGTTATGCAGGTGCAGATAAAAAGTATCGCTTACCAATTCAAGTGTTTAATGAATTTGCATGGCACAACTTATTTGCACGTCAATTATTCATCACACCAACAGAAGAAGAATTGAAAAACCACGAAGCTGAGTTTTCTGTCATTTCTGCTCCAAACTTCAAAGCAGATCCAGAAATCGATGGAACAAATTCAGAAACATTTATTATCATTTCTTTTAAAAAGCGGATTGTACTCATTGGTGGTACAGAGTACGCCGGAGAAATTAAGAAGTCTATTTTCTCTGTCATGAACTATGTATTACCACAGCAAGATGTTTTATCGATGCACTGCTCTGCGAACGTCGGTCAAGAAGGTGACGTTGCTTTGTTCTTCGGATTGTCTGGAACTGGTAAAACAACGCTCTCTGCAGACCCTTATCGTCGCTTGATTGGTGATGATGAACATGGCTGGAGCCCGAATGGCGTTTTTAATATCGAAGGTGGCTGCTATGCAAAATGTGTTAATCTATCAGAAGAAAAAGAGCCACAGATTTTCAATGCCATCCGATTTGGCTCCGTATTAGAGAACGTAGTCATTGATAAAGAAACAAGTGAACCGGATTATGACGATACGAGTTTAACAGAAAATACTCGTGCCGCTTATCCTGTTGATAATATAGATAACATTGTTACACCAAGCGTGGCGGGTCATCCAAATACAATTATTTTCTTGACAGCTGATGCATCAGGCACCCTGCCTCCTATCAGTAAACTGACTAAAGAACAGGCGATGTACCACTTCTTAAGTGGTTACACAAGTAAACTCGCGGGTACAGAGCGCGGGGTAACAGAGCCGGAAGCAACATTTTCTGCTTGCTTTGGATCTCCTTTCTTACCGCTTGCACCAGCTAAATATGCTGACATGCTTGGACAAAAAATCGATCAATATGACTCAAACGTATTCCTCGTGAATACTGGTTGGACAGGTGGGTCTTATGGCGTTGGTAGCCGAATGAAATTATCCTACACTCGTGCCATGATCCACGCTGCACTGGAAGGTGAATTGAATAATATTGAAACAACGGCTGATGAGATCTTCGGCTTGCAAATTCCTGTCCATGTGGCAGGTGTACCTGACGAAGTGCTTATTCCGAAAAATACATGGGAAGATAAAGCTGCTTATGAACAATCCGCAAAAGAACTCGCTATGAAGTTCCATCAAAATTTCGAGAAATTCGAGAATGTAAGCGAAGCAATTAAGGCAGCAGGCCCAGCGTACAAAAACTAATCATTGTATCCTCATCCCAAAAGGATAATTATAGAGAAGAATATACAGCTATTATTGCTGAAATCCCGGAACATTATTTGTTCCGGGATTTTTTTATTCCCCCACCCTACCAATACTGCACAAAAATCACGTCTGGGCATAAACTGTAGTTGACTATCTAATACAATGCGAAAGGGTCGGACATGATGAAAAAAATAACCAAGGGGTTGCTTATCCTCGGATTTTTATTTCTTCTCTCTGCCTGTCAGGAGCAGAGCGTTAAAATTAATCTTGCTGAGGTTACCCGCTCTTTATTTTACGCCCCACAATACGTAGCTTTGGAGCAAGGTTTCTTTGAAGAAGAAGGTTTGGAGGTTGAATTACAGACAACCTGGGGTGGTGACACAACCATGACAGCTCTACTTTCCGGTGGTGCAGATATTGCATTGGTCGGATCGGAAACTTCCATTTACGTTTACGCTCAGGACTCCCGTGATTATGCAGTAAACTTTGCGCAATTAACCCAAACTGATGGTACCTTCCTTGTTGCAAAAGAAGAGTATCCAAAATTCACATGGGATGATATGAAAGGAAAAGAGTTCTTAGGTCAACGTGTCGGCGGTATGCCACAAATGGTTGGAGAATTCGTACTGAAGAAGCATGATATCGATCCTCACACAGATCTCATACTTGATCAAAGTGTTGATTTCGCAAATATTCCTAGTGCCTTCCAATCAGGAAACTATGAATTTGTACAATTATTTGAACCTACTGCAAGTGTATTTGAACAAGAAGGCCAAGGACATATTATTGCTTCGTTTGGTGAAGAGTCAGGTAAAGTACCATACACTGTCTTTATGACAAAGGAAAGCTATTTGGAAGATAATCAGGAAAATGTTGAGAAATTTACAAGGGCAATTTATCGTGCGCAAAAATGGGTTGCCGAAAACGATGCATCGACGATAGCCGAAGTGATTGCACCTTACTTTGAAGATACAGACTTAGATATCCTCACCTCATCCATCGAACGTTACAAAAGCCAAGGTTCATTTGCGGAAGATCCTTTCCTAGATGAAGAAGAATGGGAAAACTTAAAAACAATCATGGACGAAGCTGGCGAACTACCTATCGATGCTCCATATGATGATTTAGTTGATACAAATGTTGCCGAAGAAGTGATGAATGAGTAGGAGGTGTAGAAATGCCAATTTTGGAGCTTCGAGAGGTCAGCCATTACTATTTCACTAAAAAAGGCTATACTAAAGCGCTTGAAAACATCAGTTTTTCCATGGAGGCGGGTCAATTTATTTCTCTTCTTGGACCAAGCGGCTGTGGAAAGTCAACGATCCTCTCCATTGTTGGACGATTGCTTGAGAACACATCAGGCAAAGTCCTTATCCATAATGAACCAATAGATAAGAATGAAGCTGAAATAGGATATATGCTGCAACAAGATTACCTATTTCCTTGGAAAACAGTTCTCGATAACGTTATGTTAGGACCAAAAATCCAAAAAAGGCAAAACAAAGAATTAGAGGACCGGGCAAAAAAACTGTTGCAGGAAGTTGGTTTAGGTAATGTATTATCCCAATATCCGAAAGAGTTATCAGGTGGAATGCGCCAGCGCGCTGCACTCGTAAGGACTTTAATGAACAACCCAGAAATATTCCTTCTCGATGAGCCCTTCTCCGCTTTAGACTTTCAAACAAAATTGAAACTTGAAGACCTGGTTGCGACTATTCTTAAAAACTACCATAAAACAACAATCCTTGTGACTCATGATATTGGTGAAGCGATTGCTATGAGTGATTCCATCATCATTATGCATGCAAACCCCGGAAGAATTGCACATGTGTATGATGTACCAGAGGTATTACGAAATGAAACTCCGATGATTGCAAGAAAACATGAAGCATTTCAACCATTATTCGATAAAATTTGGCAAGACCTTGAAGAAACAGAATCAAAGGAAAAAATAGGTGACTCGACATGAAATTAACGAAGGATGAAAAGCTCTTTCAACAATATCAAAGAGGCTTACTAAAAGAAAAGAGAATTGTCTTTACTTGGCAGTTGAGCATTGCTGTTATTTTCTTTTTAAGTTGGGAAATTACTAGCCGGTTTTACATCATCGATCCATTACTGTTCAGCTCACCGACGAAAATTTTTGAATTGATTATAACGAGAATTTCTAATGGCACGATGTTCTCCCACATTTCTATTACTTTATTTGAAACGTTACTAGGATTCCTTATTGGAACAATCGGTGGAGTTTTAATCGCAACCTCATTATGGTATTCTGACCGATTCGCCAACATTATGGATCCTTATCTCGTTATTTTCAATGCCATGCCTAAGGTCGCTTTGGGTCCCATACTCATTGTTGCTTTAGGGCCAGGATATATGTCCATTATTGCGATGGGATTCATCATTTCGGTCATCGTTACGACCTTGGTTGTCTATCGGGCATTCCTTGAAGTTGACCAAAATTATACGATGGTACTTCGAAGCTTCGGAGCAACGAAATCACAAATTTTTAAAGAAGCCATTTTTCCAGCAGCATTACCTGTAATGATTTCTACTTTAAAAGTAAATGTCGGTTTATCTTGGGTAGGGGTCATTGTTGGAGAATACCTTGTATCTAAACAAGGACTTGGCTATTTAATCATTTATGGTTTCCAAGTATTCGACTTTACTTTAGTCATGTCAAGTCTGGTAATTATCGCAATTCTAGCTGCCTTAATGTATAAAGGAGTGGAGAAGTTAGAACATTGGCTAATCAGACATACGAAATAAAAGAAATCGTCTTTTGCAAGGCGATTTCTTAGCTTTTATTATGTTCTTTAATAATATAGTCAATAGCATAATCAATAACCTTATCTTTCATAATAAAGCTATACTTCGGATTATGGTTGACATTATTTGGTATATTGTCGATAATTACAGGGCCTTCCGTTTCGAAATAAGTATCCCGATCATTTAATTCTTCAATTTCTGCATAATAAATGTTTTTGATGACATAATCCTTTCTGCCATCTACATAATATTGTCCGATGTATTGTAGATGTGATGCTTTTCCACCTGTCTCTTCCATCACTTCACGAATACCAGCTTCCTCAGCAGTTTCACCTTCTTCCACTTTTCCGCCTGGAAATTCCAACCCCCGTTCCTTATGTCTCGTCAATAACCATTTACCCTGATAGCGACAAATAATCAGTACATGCTTAGGCTGTTCAGAAAAAGGATGATCCTTAAAAGACAGATGCACTTCATTATTGTAATAATCTCTAAATTTTATCAAAAAACACACGACCTTTGATGATTATTATTCCTCTTCTTTTGTCATTATATCGTTAAAAGTTGGAAATTGCTCTTTCTTTGTTTCATCCGTTTTACTTTTTTAGTACTATCCTCAACAGATCACGTTCAAAAACACGTCTTAGAGTAAGGATTTAGATAGACGCGGATGGCAATGAAATCAATTATTTAATATACTCTTACGGATTACATAAAAAAAAGAGGGAGACCCTCCCCGCTGCTTTAAACGAGATGGTCTCCAGGTTTATCAATAATGTCAAGCGATTGGATATGTTCTTTTGCTTGCTCATCACCCAGCTTATAAAGCAAGGAGTACAATTCTTTAAGATTTTTGTCATACTTGGCATTTTCTGGTGTATCCATTTCAGGATAATACGGGATATGGGCCCTCAAATAACTTCCTCGACTGGCTCCGTCCATGTTTTCCAACTTTTCTCTAACTTGATTCAAGTCTCCTTCATCTGCATAAAATGCAAAATTCGCATTCGTGTCAGCTGTATTCTCATCAACAATACTACCGTTTGCTATATTCAAATAATACTTCTTTTTCATATGGTCGTCCTCCTCGTATATTATGTTTAGGCACTTAGTTTCCGCCTATTATTTCCCTTGTTAATCAACCTGTTGATATGTCAAATGACTTGGACGCTCTGGGATATTCCTA
>NZ_JBHUDE010000118.1:0-9415 GCF_042678205.1 Oceanobacillus luteolus | reverse complement strand
GGGATCTAGTCCCACGGGTGCGACGTTCTACCCCGACTACCGTAATAATAAAACCTTATAAAAAAAGGTCAACCAGTAATTTCTGGCTAACCTTATATTACGAACAGGTGCAAGAAGAAAATAAACAACCATCGGTTATCATATTTACCTTTGGAAACCTGAATGTTATTTGTTCATTTGCTACACAGGTATGGTAAAGTAATAAGGTAAGAGAATAATAGAATCTGCGTTGGCAGGAGAGGTTCGAAATTCCATCCCTCTATAAAAAACTAAGGAGCTGGGACAGCATCTACTTAGTGCTGTCTTTTTTTATTTGGATGGATATAAGCTCCCAAAGATACAAAATAAAAGAAGGAGTGATGATTCGTGATGCAACAGATTTATCCCGTTACAGAACATCCCTATGCATATGAACTAAATAAGGACTTTCAGTTTGCTGCTGCTCATTATGTACCCCACAGAGATGCTGGTAAATGTCAAAATATGCATGGGCACACCTATTTTACAAATATCACCATTGCTGGAGACGAACTGGATCACACAGGTTTTTTGGTTGATTTTAAACATATTAAAGATTTAATCCATAAGCGTTTTGATCACCGTATTATGAATGAAGATACGATATTCTCTGACCAAGACGCTGAATATTTTCCTACAACAGAAGTAGTTGCTCGGACGATTTATGAAATCATTCAGGCACATCTGGACCTCCTACCGAATAAGCCGATTTGTGTTCAGGTATATTTAAGGGAAACGCCTACGAGCTATTGTATTTACCGACCAAAGGAGAATAAATCATGAGAAAAATACCTGTTCTTGAAATATTTGGTCCAACCATTCAAGGAGAAGGAATGGTCATTGGCCAAAAAACGATGTTTGTCAGAACGGCTGGCTGTGATTATTCCTGCTCGTGGTGTGATTCGAAATTTACCTGGGACGGTTCAGAAAAGGAATCGATTCAAATGATGGAACCACAAGAAATAGTGGATAAGTTATGGGAAATGGGAGGTGGACGATTTAAGCATGTTACCATCTCTGGGGGAAACCCAGGATTACTGTCTCAATTGGATGGATTGGTAGATTTACTACATGAAAATCAGGTGAAGGTTGCATTGGAAACACAAGGCAGCAGATGGCAAGAGTGGTTTGCAAAGATAGATGATTTAACCATTTCACCTAAGCCGCCAAGCTCAGGAATGACTACGAACTTCGAAACATTGGATTTTATCATCCGTTCCTTAAAGGAAAAACAACAGGGTGACTTCAGTCTAAAGGTGGTCATCTTTGGGAAAGAAGATTTACAATATGCAGTGAATCTCCATAAAAGGTATACAGATGTAGCATTGTTTCTGCAAGTGGGGAATGATGATTTGGAAACAGAAGAACAGGAGAAATTGGTCCCATACCTGCTTGAAAAATATGAACGATTGGTCGATCTTGTCATGGATCATGAAGTATTAAACGATGTTCGGGTGTTGCCACAGCTTCATACTTATTTGTGGGGGAATAAACGTGGGGTTTGATATAACACTATAGCTTTTTATTTAGTAATTCAGACTACGTATTATTGATCTTCAACAGGCGAGTGCGTCAATTCGGGAAGGATTAACGCGCTTTCGTATAGTTGTACTAACGGGGCAGATTAGGTAAGAAAAATTGGTGACTTTCTATGATGTTCAATTTATATTGCAGAGTATTGCAAAAACTATTAGGAGTATGCTACAGTAATAATAAACAGAATACTTAAACAGGTGACATGAGTGAGATAACTTATGTTGGTGTCCATAATGGTTAATAACAGTAATGTTGCACAGTGCCTCCAATCTTATTGGGGGCATTTTTTACTTTTCGAAGGAGAGTGAAAATTTGCTATTAAAGAATGATGAAACAAACTTGTTTGAAGATGTACATGCTCATGTTAAAGAAAGTGCTGAAGAGTTAGGGTCAAGTGGCGGTGCTCTATTTATTATCCATAATGACAAAATCGTAACAGAGTCTTATTTTGGTAAACAGTCACATTCTAAACTCGCTCGAGATGTTCAAGCAGATACTCAATTCCACATTGCCTCTGTAAGAAAGGCTTATATTGGTTTTGCTGCTGCTTATGCTGCTTATAACGGCTACTTTTCCATTGATGATCCGATTCGACAGTATGTTAAAGACTCTCATTTATCCTCATATGAAGGTGTGACCATTCGTCACTTATTAACTCACACACATGGACTTAGAATAGTCGATGGTAAATTAATAAGTGAATATAAACCCGGTGAATCATGGGCATATAGAGGCCCTAGTATTGACTTGTTGACAACAATTATCCAAAAAACAACGGGACAGTCCGTTGCTGAAATTGTAAAAGAGCAGGTCTTTGAGCCACTAGGATTTCAATCGTCAGAATGGATTAAGATGAGTCAGCCTCATTCAAAAACCGCAGGCATTATCCGAGATGCAGATAACCCCTTCTGGACCGAGACGGATGTAGTAGATGGTTCTGGAATGAACATGTATGTGTCTGCCAAAGAACTTGCCTTGTGGGGATACCTTCATTTAAAAGAGGGGAAATGGGAAGGAAGACAGCTTGTTCCTAAAGAAATCATTCAAATGGCATCATCCATTCAGACTCCTAATCCGAGACTTCCTATACAAACAAATGGTTTTTTATGGTTTGTTAAGGACTCTAACCATAACTTTAACCAAATAGGTAATAAGGTTCCAAAAGGTTCTTACCAATTACTCGGCTACACAAATGTAGCTCTGCTTGTCATTCCAGAAGAAAACATAGTAGCAGTAAGAATGTTCAACCGTTATGGTTCATCAGAAGGATTCGATTACCTCACCAACATTCGGGCTTTTGGAGATATTGTATATGAATGTTCCACAAAGAAGAATGGGAGGAAATAGATTTATATGTATATAACATCGATGATTCATGGGTGAGTTAATGGGTAGGTTAGTGTAAGAACTTAATGTTGTTTAAAGATGAAACATTTTAATCAGAATGCAGAACTATAGTAGAGATTAAATTTACAATAATAATAGCTCAAGGAGGAGAATTTAACTAAACAGCTAATAGAAAATTATCTTTTATTGCACTAAACGGGTACGATTGTAAATCAAGGAGGTCATAATTGATCGTCTTTTTCTGCCCATACTTTTGATTTTAATATTGAAGCGACAGATTTTAAGCTAAAGGGGCAGGTTTGTGGAATGAGACCAATTTATTTTTTTAGGGGGATTTTATGATAGGAATTGCATCAGTAATTGGATTTTATTTATCACCAATTTTAAGTATTGTTTTCTGTGCCAACCTTGTATCTATTTTAAAGAAGATCAAAAACAATGAGGATACTTATAAAAATACATTTTGGTTAACACTTTCATTTACAATAATTGTTTGGAATTTTAGCATGCTTTTGTTGATATAGTGCTTATTTAACAAACGGGTGCAAGGGTTAAATAAGCCGCAGCTGGCAGTAGTAAAACTCGAGTGGAGATAGAGTAAAAAAAAGTTTGTTTTAAAATAATCCTTTTCATATTTACGCAATTCTCATTATGTAGTTTTACTATTGGGAGAATCCTTTACCTCATTCATTTTATATTTCTTACTTATTCTAAAAAGAAGATGTTTCGGGAGTTAACTAGTTAGTTATAAACTTCAACGTAAGCCCGTAATTAAACAACGCATACAAGAAACCAGCACATCCTGCTAAGATAGAAATATCAATTGAAGGAGGTGCTTTTCTATGCCACATGAAGAACTGATCATCGTCCCCGTAACACTCCATCCTGAAAAGAAAGAATTTCCGGTAGCGATTCCGCTAGAATCTCCGGGAGCACCAGCCCCTGTTTGTACGGTGAAATCAGGCAGCCTTGAACTTTCCTTCTTTAACGGTGTGGACGAGCATATCATTCAAACCGTGATAAGGGAGTTGAAAAATGGATGAGGCAAGACTACACAGCCGTCAAAAATATTTATATCGTTTGTGGTAAAACGGATATGAGAAAGGGAATTGACGGACTAGCTACGTTCGTTCAAGATCATTTCGAGCTAGATCCATAACCAATGCACAGAATAAAGCATTAACGAAACAGGTCGAAGTATTTACCGAGCAAGTTCGCCACTTAACGAAGCTATTATGTGGCTCAAAAACGGAGCAATCAAAATACAATTTGCCCGATGGGCAAACGTCTTTATTCGATGAAGATGACGACGATTCTTTTAACTGTTCTGAGCACACAGAAGAACAAAGCCAACAGAAGATCATATACACTGTTGAACGTAAAGCAAAGAATAGAAAGCGCAATGATTTTCTGGCGGATGATCTTGAAGCAGAAGTTATTCATCATCACCCGGAAGATACGACGTGCGATTGTTGCCAGCAAGCCATGACGGAAATGGGCAGCACGGTTGTCCGAGAAGAAGCGGTGTTTATTCCGGCAACGATGAAGAAAATCCAACATGTCGAGCACGCTTATGAATGTAAAAGTTGTAAAGGAGATACCTCTCAACGTGCACAGATTAAAAGAGGCCAAGCACCACTGGCGCCTATTCAGCGTAGCCTGACAAGTCCTAGTGTTCTAGCAAAAGTAATCTATGATAAATTTATCCAATACCTTCCTCTTTACCGCCAGGTAAAAGAATGGGAGCGATGTGGTTTATTTACGAACGATAAAAACTTATCGAACTGGGTGATTCGAACCGCTCAGGATTGGTTGCTTCCTGTGTACGAGCGAATGAAGGATATGATGATGAATAAATCCATTCTTCATGTGGATGAAACATACGCAAAAATCATTCATCGTTCCGATGGGAAGCAGGGAAATACCAATGCTTATAATTGGGGGTTTCGGAGCGTCCTTAGTCAAGGACCAGTGATTGTTCTTTTCCAAAGTGCATTGTCTCGTGCGCGCTCAGTTTAGAAGGGTTTTTAAACAACTTTAAGGGAACGATTATCTGTGACGGCTATTCGGCATACGACAAAATCCCGGATGTTTCCTTCTCAAACTGTTGGGCACACGTCCGGCGGTATTGGCTGAAAGCGGACAGTAAAAACGGCAGGATTGGTGTGAATTATTGCGTTGAACTTTACCGCTTAGAAAGGGAATTTAAACATTTATCCCCGAGCAGGCGAAGAAAAAGACGTCAGAAATATTCGAAGCCAATCGTCGATGCATTCTTCCAATGGATTGAAGAGTCTCCCTTTTTCGGAAATAACGCGATAGGTAAAGCAGCTACATACACACTAAAACTAGAAGATGGCCTTCGTGCCTTTCTCTACGACGGACGCCTTGAAATGGATAATAATCCAGCCGAAAATGCGATACGACCTAGTGTGATTGGTAGAAAAAATTGGATGCATTCCGTCAGCGAAGCTGGTGCCAAGGCCAATGCGATCTGTTTGAGCATGGCAGAAACAGCAAAAGCCAACGGTATAGATTTCTATCAATATTTGGTGAGATTACTAACGGATCTACCGAATCTGGATATCCATCGAACACCAGAAATATTGAATCAATACATGCCTTGGTCGAAAAAAATTCAAGCAACATGTGCAAAAATATAAAATAACCGTAAATCTGTCTAAAAAATCACAGATTCACGGTTATTTGTCGTTCCTGTTTTTAATTACCATTACTTTTACTACAATATTTACTTAGTTCGGGCTTACACTTCAACTAACGGATGCGATAATTCAAGAAGGATTATCGCTTTTTCTGTTGAAGTTATAGTAATGACTGGCCATTTTAGTTAAATGAAAATCACAAAAGTAATGAACATATTACTTTAAAACAAGATTAACGGGGGTTTATATGCGAAAAATTTATCTGGACAGAACAGCATTCTCTGGAGCCGTATTTATTAATTTAGAAGATACTGAGGTTATATCAGCAGGAACAACCATTAATCAAATGGGTGTTCATAATAGAAATGAGGAGTATCAAAGATACGCTAACGATTATGATATTCAATTTATCTTTGAAGATGATATTCCCAATCTAGAGTTTTTTACGGTTCCCCATGTAGATATTATCGCAAAAGATAGTAGAGGTGGATTCATTGGAATTATTTATCAGCAGTGTGATTCGGAAAGTGAGGCACCGATTTGTTATATCAATAGGGATTTAGAGTGCTTTATAATTTCTAAAAACGTAGAAGAATTTCGGAGTAATATAGGAACATGGCAAGACAACATGAAACTCTATGAGAAAATTACCGTTTATCGTTCGAAAGCAGAAGCAGAAGCTGAACTAGAATTTATCGATTTGTCGGATATTCTTCCATGATTATAAATTCTTATTGAACTAACGGCTGCAATGATTTAATAAGATGATCCGAGTAGGACTGCCTTTTTTATGAAATCGAGTTTTGTTGTTGGCATATTATAAGTCTAAGTAGGTAGGTGATTATTGTGAAGGTAGCACTTATTTATATTGGGTATTTCCTTGCCCTTATTATTCTTTCTTTCATATCTTTTTTTACAGTATTTGGTGCAGGCCTTGGTGGAGGAATTGACTCAATTGCTTTATTTATTCCTTTTGTTTTAAGTGTATTTTGGAATGTTGCCTACGTATGGCAATTTCTTAGGATAAGTTTAAATAAGGCACCATCCATTCATCCGACTAAAAATTGGGCATTTATCAGTTTGTTCCTTTCAGGAATTTTTATAGTGTATAGTTTATTTCTAACAACGCTGTTGATCCCAGTGGGATTCAAATAACGATTTTCGGCATGGTTGGATTACCATTCCAAGATTTAGTAGGAGCTTGGATCGTATATCAACAAGCCATTAATGATGAAATTGGATTAAGAATTAACTTCTTGCAATAATTCTAATTTCATAGATAAAGGAGCTTGCATAATAATCAAGCTCCATATGCCGATTCCAGTTACTTCAAGAAGCACTATTTCTTTTATAATTAAAACTTATAACCAGTCCTCCATACAAACTACCTTTTTAGCATCTGCATCTAAATGGACTATTTTGCCGATAGCTAATGGATGCATCGGATGGGTGTGACATGTATCAAATTCGGCCAATATTGGAATGTTTTTTCCATCTAACTGTTCGATCAATAAATCCAAGGGGTGTTTCCCTGTACCTAAATCATCGTAACGTTCATGTTTGCCTAGTATGATGCCAGCAACTATTTCAAAAACACCATGCATTTTAAGCATAGCGAAGTTTTTCTCTACAACGGAAGCATCTTTCGTACAATCTTCAATTAATAATATGTCGCCATGATGGATCTCTGGAAAATAGGGCGAACCAATAAATCCGTACATTGCATTTATATTGCCACCGATTAACCTACCCTCGGCTACTCCTCCTTGACCAGTTACCCACTCATTACGATAAAGTTGTTTCTCCGTTGTTTTTTCAAGCCAATTTACTGCCTCATCAGACCAGAAGGGAGGCATCGGTACTTCGTATGGAATCCTCGTTTCCTCCATGAAATATTGCTTAAAATAGCGATATGTATCATTTACAAGGGGCTCAAATTCGCCAAAAGAGGGGATGAGAGCAGGACCATAGTAAGTTGTAATGCCTGTTTTTGCATAAAGTGCGAATAAGATAGCAGTGGCATCAGAATATCCAACAACTAACTTCGGGTTTTTCTTAAATGCTTCATAATCAATATATGGCAATAAACTATTTGAGTTTGTGCCGCCAATAGTAGACATAATCATTTTAATATCTGGGTTGCGTAATAATTTATTTAGTTCCTCTGCACGTGCTTTAGGTGTGCCTGAACGATACACTTCTGATTGTCCTGTCAATTCTCCTTCTACAATAATAAAACCTTTCTCTTCCATAAAAGCTTTGGCACGCTGATAACGCTGTTTAGCTGTAACAGTGCCAGGGGTAGAGGGGCTGAATATCCCAATCTTATCTCCTATTTTTAAACGTAAAGTCATGATATTTAACCTTCTTTCTAATCTCTTCCTTCTGATAGGATCGCACTCCATAGCGATAGAATAATCTTTGTGATTAAGTTCTTGCTCTTAGACTTTAAGCAGTACTTTCCCTTCATAATTACGGCTTTCAATTAATTCATGCGCTTTTGCGGCATCACTTAAATTAAATATTTGTGCTATCGGCAGGGTAATTTGTTTTGACTCAAATATTTCAATAACTCTTTTTGCAACCGGTGCTAATCGTTCTGGATTATGTTTTCTCGTTGTGCCTAAGCTAAAACCTTTAATATTTCTACAACTACTATGAACATCACTTGTTTTAAAAGTGCCAGCCCTACCACTACTATTACCAAATTGTACAAGTGTGCCATAGAATGCTAGGCAGTCTAAACTCATCCTTGTAACATCACCAGCAACTGAATCGAAGATAATATTTGCACCTTGATTATTTGTTTGTTTTAAAACTTCCTCAACAAAAGTTTCATACGTGCAGACAACGTCAGCTCCTAAATTCTTTACATAATTTTCTTTCTCGATATTGCCAACAGTTCCAATAATTTTTTGAACTCCTGATAACTTCGCTAATTGTACAAGCATCGAACCAACACCGCCAGCAGCACTATGTATAACAATGGTGTCTGTATTTTTTATTTGTCCAATTTCATGTAAGAGAATATACGACAAAATAGATACGGTAGGCATTGCTGCTGCCTGTTCAAATGATAGACTGTCTGGAATCTTAAAAACCAATTTTTCATTTGCAACCACATATTCTGCATAGGAACCATTTTTAGGAAAAGCGATTACGCGATCTCCTATTGAAAAAGGCGAATTAGCATTAGCTTCTACAATGGTCCCTGCAGCGTCCAAACCCAATATTAGTGGGAAATTTCCTTTTCCTTTATTTCCGTTACGTGCTTTTATATCTGCATAATTCACACTCGTATATGCTACTTTTATTAAACATTCTTTATCTCCTATTTTCGGTATTTCAACATCAGAATAGGAAAGTACACTTGCATCGTCAAACTTATTTTGAACAATAGCTTTCATACTTAATTCTCCTTTCTACAAAAGTGTCTAAATTGATCCTGTTTAACTAAACTGCTCATAAAACATGAGGTGTTTACTATTGTTTAACAATAGCACCAGATATCTAATTACAATTACTCTAATTAAAAACCCAAGAATTATGAGCCCAACGCTTGTTCATTTCTCCTTTTCAACATCACAATTCCTGTATTTAAAAAGAATAGAATAGAGACCAAATCCATTTTAGCTACTTTCAAGAGCAGTATATAATTCTTTTAAAAGTTCGTCTTTAATAATTGGTTTCATTACTAAATCGAGTTCTTTTATACTTTTATAAATATCGCTATATTTACGATCAAACGTAAACCCGTAATCAAACAACGCATACAAAAATGAAGCACCTCTTGCTAAGATAGAAATATCAATTGAAGGAGGTGCTTTTCTATGCCACATGAAGAACTAATC
>NZ_JBHUDE010000117.1:0-9385 GCF_042678205.1 Oceanobacillus luteolus | reverse complement strand
TATACTACCGCGCTTCGCTTGCTTGCCCTGTCTTTGGTGTTGAAGTCTTGCGACTTCAACACCAAAGACAGGGTATATGTTCTCCCACAAACATTTTACTCTAACTTTGAAAGCTTGCCCAGGGATTCCTCCCGGCAAGCTTTCAAAAATTATTTTGTACTGTAACCCAAAGCTTCGTATGGTTCACCATTCAACTTATAAAATTTGACTGTCAAATCATCAATTGAGTTCCAAGTAAGGATCGCATATGTTTTTTCTTTTATATTACCTCTTGGTTGTAATATGCTTCCAGGATTGATGAACAGCTGCTCTCCTTCACTCACCACACCAGCTTGGTGAGTATGTCCAAAACATATTACATCAGCATTTACCTCTTTTGCACGAAGAGACAGGGTCATAAGTCCATGATTCACTTTATGTAAATGACCATGTACGACCAAAAACTTCAATCCTCCCAGCTCTAAAACTTGTTCACCAGGATAACGATTGTCAAAGTCACAATTGCCGGCCACTTTATAAAACCCTTCTAGTGAACCTGCATCTATATCTAGCTCAGAATCTCCACAATGAATTCGGTAATCTACTTGATGCCTTGCTTTAATTTCTGATAATTCATCTGTTAGTCCGTGGCTATCACTGAGAATTAAAACCTTTGTCATGTCTCCACTCACATCTCCTTCCTCGAGGTTTAAACATAATTCCTACTTTAGCCTTTAATGATTTTTTCCCAACTTTCCAATTTTCTAATCGCATGACTCCGGTGACTGATTTTATTCTTCTCGGAAGGATCAAGTTCAGCCATCGTTTGCTCATAATCGTTCGGAATAAAAAGGGGATCATAACCAAACCCATTAATTCCTTTAGGTTCAGTGCCTATTTCACCTTCACACTCTCCTCTGTAGAAAGTGGTTTCTTCCCCAGGGATTGCAATGGCAAGGACGCAGACAAAGCGAGCAGAACGTTCACCTTTGGGAACTTGATACAATTCTTTTAATAGTTTCCGATTATTATCTTCATCGCTTTTTCCTTCACCTGCATATCTTGCAGAATAGATACCCGGTGCCCCATTTAACGCATCAACCATCAACCCTGAATCATCTGCTAATACCGGGACTTTTAATATTTCAGCGATTTGTTCAGCTTTAATTGCCGCATTCTCCTCAAAAGTCTTCCCTGTTTCTTCTACCTCTGGAAGGTCCTGCTGAATATCAAGTAATGATTCCACTTCAATATCATATTTAAGAAAAAAATCTCGGAACTCTCTTACTTTTCCTTTGTTTCTAGTCGCAATCAATATTTTCTTCATTCGTATGCTCCCTTGCTTTGCCTTTCACTTCCAATCAATTCACCTAGTTCGCCTAACGCTTCTTTTTGGATGTCAAATAGTTGCTGAATTCCTCGGTCAGCTAAATCAAGCATGCTAAACAACTGTTCTTTGGAAAAGGTTGCTTCTTCGCCTGTCCCCTGTATTTCAACAAATTCTCCATTTCCTGTCATAACGATATTCATGTCAACTCTCGCTTCCGCATCTTCTTCATAGTTTAAATCAATAACCTCATGTTCTGTCGACATAACTCCAACCGAGATTGCAGCCAAATAATCTTTTACTGGCAATTGATTGATTTTTTTGTTCTTCAGCAGAACTCCAAAAGCGAGTGCTACAGCGACAAATGCGCCAGTTATCGAAGCCGTTCTAGTTCCTCCATCTGCTTGAATAACATCACAGTCCACCCATACCGTACGCTCTCCAAAACTCTCAAGGTCTACTACAGATCGTAATGCCCTACCTATCAATCTCTGTATTTCCATCGTTCTACCTGATACTTTTCCCTTAGACGATTCACGAATATTTCTTTGTTCTGTAGCTCTCGGTAGCATAGAGTATTCAGCGGTTATCCATCCTTTCCCTTGACCTCTCATAAAAGGCGGTACCCGATCTTCTATACTTGCATTACAGATTACTTTCGTATTGCCTACCTCTATTAATACTGACCCTTCTGGATGCATAATATAATCTGTTGTAATTTTAATTGGTCTAAGTTCGTTTGTTGTTCTTCCATCTTTTCTCATAGTTACGTCCTCCTCATTCATCAAACCTAGCTTACCATACTTTTCTCTAAAGAAAAATTACGAAACCAAGGACTATTTTAATCACAAAAAAACCAGCAGTCCAATTACTGCTGGTTTTAAAATTCTAGAGTTTGTCCGAAGGAAGAAAGCTGTCTGCTGTTACTGGCTCAGTGTAAGCTTCACCGTTCTCATTATTAACCTGTTCCCTGTCTTCCACTTTGATGTCGACAGCATCCACTCCATCTTGAGCGGTTAGAGTCCTTACAAGAGTTTCGATTACTTCATCTGCAATAATGGATTGTTCACTATCTTCTAGGATCGCTTCATTAAATGTAAGCTCCAATACACCATCGGCAATTGTCGGTTCGTCAACCAACATCGTTTCGTCGTTAAAGACATGCAATACATTCGTCAGAAAACCAGGTCCATCAAGTAGTGAAGTTACGATAGATTCATATTTTTCTTCATCACCAGCCTCAACATATTGAGTAACCGGGATATAATATTGGTTTTCTTGATAACTCACCGGATAATACATGGTTATTGCTTCACTGTTGATAAAGTCAATTGTATCGGTATGAACAACATTAATTCCATTCGCCTTTGAATACCCTTTACCAATTGGTGTGCCATTCACTGGCATTTCATCCAGTGGATGTCCATTTACCCAAAGTTGGACGCGGTCCACATTCTCAAATTGAGTTAGAGTATGTGTAATGGATTCAAGGATTTTCACTTCATCCTCTGCGGCATATTCCTTGAATTCCTCAGACAAATCCACAATCATCGTCCCATCTTCAAGGAGATTCACCCCAAGTACTTCTGTTCCAGCAGGTAAAACCGCTCGGAATCCATTAGGAAGCACTTCAGTGACTGGACCATCTACAACTAAGTATTCTAATACTTGTGTAGCCACCTCTCTAGATTCAAGGAGTGGTAATTCCAGGATTTGCGAAGCAACCATACCGTTTGCATCTATTAAATATAGTTGACGTGCAGTTGTTTCGAGTACATCTGCTTCGCTACCCTCCTCTTCAGCTTTAACTTCCTCCGTTTCATTACCTGTTGTATCATTAACTGCTTCTGCATTGTTAGGTGGATCGATTTCAATGGATGACTGTTCCCCTTGGAAACAGGCTGATAGTAATAAGATGGAAGCACATACTCCAGGTAAAATTATTCGACTCGCTTTCATGCAATAACCCCCCTACGATGGTTTGTACTACAATATATACGAGCTATCCCTCAAAAATAGACCTTCTTCAAAAAAATAACTTATTTCAGTTGAACATTTAATACTAACTCTTAAATTATTGAATTAAGAAGAACCTCTACTGGAAGTCCGCAGTCCAAATACCTCTAGCTTTCCGCGGAGGGCTGCGGACGGAAAGAAAGTATCCTGAATCCAATTCTACAGTCTATTTAAATTGTTTGTTAAACAAAGAAAAAAGTTTAGCCTTATATGGGCTAATCTTTTTCGATTTCTGCTGATTTTATGATAAGTTCTTTGTATTTCCCATTTATAAAAATCTGCTGGGCTATTTTATCGAAGAGCTCCATGTCTCCGGTTGAATATATTTCGTGGACAGGGTGGTAGCCAGTTTTATTTTGTAACTGTTCAATCTCCAAAACAGCACTTGTTTCCCTAGCGGTTTCTTCACTTGAAGAAATTACGGTTACATTATCACCGACCACCTGTTGGATAATTGGCTTTAATAATGGATAATGTGTACAACCTAAAATTAATGTATCTAAATTTTTAAGACTCTTTAATGGCTTAAGAGTCTTCTCTACCGTTTCTTTCGCTTCATCTCCAGCAAAGATTCCTCTTTCCACCATTGGAACAAATGGTGGACATGCTAACGCCTTTACATGTATTTTAGGGTTTATACGTTCTAAAGCCTCTGGATAAGCTCCACTTTTCACCGTTCCCTCTGTCCCAATGATTCCAATATGATGATTTTTTGTAGCTTTAATAGCCGCTCTAGCACCTGGATTAATAACACCGATCACAGGAATATCCAACTTATTTTTCAAATCTTCTATTGTAAACGCTGTAGCCGTATTACAAGCTATCACCAGCAATTTAATTTCTTTTTCCAGTAAAAAGTCCACCATTTCCCAAGTGAACTTTTGGACCTCCTCTTTGGATCTTGGTCCATAAGGACAACGCTTAGTATCGCCAAGATAAATAAGTTTTTCCCTCGGCAGCTGCCGCATCATTTCTTGTAGAACGGTTAAACCTCCTACACCTGAATCAATTACTCCAATCGGTCTATTCACTTTCTCTTCCGCCTTTTTAAGATTTCTTGTTTACTTCTTTCATACGGTTGTATAATAAATCAAGCAGATGATTTAATGTAGCTGCTTGCTCTACATCGAACCCCTGTAATACTTCTTGTAAATATTCTTGTCGTTTTTCAATAACCTCATGAATAATTACTTTTCCTTTTTCCAATAGATGAATTCTCACCACTCGTCGATCCTTCTCATCTCTTATCCGTTCAACAAGGTCATTCTTTTCCATCCGATCGACTAAATCAGTCGTCGTACTGAATGCAAGACTGATTCTATTAGAAAGCTCACCAATAGTTAAATCCCCTTCCTCCAACAGCCATTGTAAAGCAACAAATTGTGGAGAAGTAATTGGGTAATTATGTAGGATTTTCCTTCCATTCTGTTTAATCATTCCCGATATATATCTCAACCTTTTTTCAATCTTAACGATTGATTCTGGTGATGTTTTGTTATGCTCCATATAGTATCCTCCTACTTTTGTACAAGTCTTGCTAAGTATTTAAAACTTATCGTTGTTTTATCCATACTCTAGATTAGTATAACAAATTTTTATTACATACATAGTAAATAAGTATAACGATTATTTTAAGAACTTCAAAGCTGGACTAACTTTCTCCTCATCAAGACTAACGATTAAAGTTCCAACAAATTGGGTGATTTATTACGCACTAAATCGTAAACCTTTCATAAGCTATAATGACTAAATAATTCCCTTCAAAAAGCAGCTCTATCAAGAGCAAGGAGGGGTTATCAATTTGAAGGACAGCAACTATAAACCGAAGCAATTATTAACGAAGCGAGAAAAGGAAGTATTTGAACTGCTTGTACAAGACATGACAACAAAAGAAATTGCCCAGAAACTGTTCATCTCAGAAAAAACGGTACGTAACCATATTTCAAATGCGATGCAGAAGTTAGGGGTAAAGGGGCGATCGCAGGCAGTAGTGGAGCTTCTCCGTATGGGAGAACTTAAGCTTTAATAAAAACCGACTTTCTACTTCGGAAAGTCGGTTTGTTCCTTTTTTTCCTCTAGTTATTGTTTTTCATTTCAGCTTCTAGTACAATCCTCATGTCAGAAGGGATGATTTGTGGTTTCTGTTTTATCAAATCAATCGTAACTAATCGGCCTCTCCCTGTTAATGTAATTTCACCTTTTTCGTTCTTAGCCATGTAGTGGATATCAAATGACGTATTACCAACTGATTCCACCTTTACATAAAAGTGAATAATCTCATTGAAATACATCTGACGCAGATAATTACATTGTAAATCAGCCACAACAAAACCGAGTTCGTCTTGCCCAAGTTCTTTAAATAAACCGAGGCTATTCAGATACTCGATACGGGCTTCTTCAAAATATATAAAGACAGATGTATTGTTAACATGCCCATATAAGTCTGTTTCTGAGAAGCGTACTTTAATTGGTAGTGAAAATGAAAAGCCTGACTGCCACTGTTCAAAGTCATGAATATAATCGATCGATTTCATTACACTTTCCTCCCAACTAAGCCAAATGGCCCTTACCAACATTGGAAAGGACCATTTTAATACTTTCAAGTAATACTATTCATTATAGTGCTTCATCACTACCAAAGAAGCTTCTGAATGCGTGAAGATTCGTTGCACGGTTCATCGCTGCAATGGAAGTGGTAAGTGGAATACCTTTTGGACAAACTTGCACACAGTTTTGCGAGTTACCGCAACCTGCTATGCCCCCTTCACCCATCAATCCTTCTAAGCGCTCGCTCGCATGCATTGCACCTGTTGGATGTGAGTTGAATAAACGAGCTTGTGAAAGAGCAGCCGGACCAATGAAGTCTGATTTGTCATTCACATTTGGGCAAGCTTCGAGACATACACCACAAGTCATACATTTAGATAGTTCATACGCCCATTGACGTTTGTTTTCAGGCATTCTTGGACCTGGCCCAAGATCATGCGTTCCATCAAGAGGAATCCATGCCTTCACTTGCTTCAATGCATCAAACATACGTTCACGATCAACAATTAAATCACGTACAACCGGAAATGTTGACATCGGTTCTAAACGAATTGGTTGCTCTAACTGGTCAACCAACGCGGCACAAGATTGTCGAGGCGTTCCATTGATCACCATGGAACAAGCACCACAAACTTCTTCTAAACAACTCATTTCCCAAGCAACCGGTGTTGTTTCCTTGCCATCTGCAGTTACCGGATTTTTTTGAATTTCCATTAATGCGGAAATGACGTTCATATTTTTACGGTATGGAACATGAAACGTCTCTTCATAGGGCTTAGAGTCGGGACTGTCCTGACGAGTTATTATAAACTCAACTGTACTATGTTCAGCCATCTGTATTCTCCCCCTCTTAGTTTACTGTTGTGTAGTCACGTTTTCTTGGTTTGATGAGTGACACATCAACATCTTCGTAGCTAATGACCGGTTCTTCATTCTTCGTATCAAATTCTGCTATTGTTGTCTTCAGGAAATCTTCATCATTACGCTCAGGAAATTCTGGTTTGTAGTGAGCGCCACGGCTTTCGTCACGTTTATAGGCTCCAATTGTAATTACACGTGCAAGATGCAACATGTTTTTCAATTGACGAGTAAACATGACACCTTGGTTACTCCAACGAGAAGTATCACCAATATTAATGTTTTCCCAGCGTTCTAGTAATTCTTGGATTTTTTCATCAGTCTTCAATAATTTAGCATTTTCACGTACAACGGTAACATTATCTGTCATCCATTCTCCAAGTTCTTTATGAATGGCATAAGCATTTTCAGTACCGTCCATAGCTAACATCTCATCAAATTGTTCTTGTTCTTTCAGTACTGCCTGATCAAACAAACTATCTGCCACATCATCTGCATGAGTTTTTAAGCCATCGATATATTCGATTGCTTTCGGACCAGCAACTGAACCACCATAAATGGCAGAAAGCAATGAGTTGGCCCCCAGACGGTTAGCTCCGTGCTGTGAATAATCAGCCTCTCCCGCTGCAAAAATCCCTGGTATATTCGTCATTTGAGTTTCATCAATCCATAGTCCACCCATAGAATAATGAACAGCCGGGAAGATTTTCATAGGAACTTTACGTGGGTCTTCACCAACGAACTTTTCATAGATTTCTATAATTCCACCAAGCTTAATATCAAGCTCTTTTGGATCTTTATGAGATAAATCAAGATAAACCATGTTTTCTCCATTGATTCCAAGCTTCTGGTTTACACACACGTCAAAGATTTCTCGTGTTGCAATGTCACGAGGTACAAGGTTTCCATAAGCAGGATATTTTTCTTCAAGAAAGTACCAAGGTTCACCATCTTTATACGTCCAAACTCGTCCACCCTCACCACGGGCAGATTCACTCATAAGACGTAGTTTGTCATCTCCTGGAATTGCAGTTGGGTGAATTTGAATGAACTCTCCATTTGCATATTTTACACCTTGCTGATAAAGCGCACTTGCTGCAGAACCAGTATTGATCATCGAGTTAGTAGATTTACCGAATATAATACCAGGTCCACCTGTAGCAAAAATTGTCGCATCCGAACGGAAAGCTCTGATCTCATGTGATTTAATATTCTGAGCTACAATTCCTCGGCCTATTCCTGCATCATCGATTACAGCTGAAAGGAATTCCCATCCCTCATACTTCGTTACTAACCCCTCAACTTCATAACGACGCACCTGTTCATCTAGAGCATATAATAATTGTTGTCCTGTAGTAGCCCCTGCAAATGCAGTACGGTGCATTTGCGTACCACCAAAACGTCTAAAATCAAGTAGACCCTCAGGTGTACGGTTAAACATAACTCCCATCCGGTCAAACATATGTATAATTCCCGGAGCCGCCTCACACATCGCCTTTACTTGTGGCTGGTTAGCTAAGAAGTCTCCACCGTATACTGTGTCATCAAAATGAAGCATTGGTGAATCCCCTTCACCTTTCGTATTAACCGCTCCATTGATTCCACCTTGGGCACATACAGAGTGAGAACGTTTTACAGGAACAATTGAAAATAAATCTACTTTTACACCTGCTTCAGCTGCTTTAATGGTAGCCATTAAACCTGCAAGACCCCCACCAACAACAGCAACTTTACGATTACTCATATAATTGACTCACTCCCCTATTTACTACTCTTACACACCATAAGCAAATTGAATTAATGTTCTAACACCGATGTAGCTTACTGCAAAAAAGATGAAGAGTGCTACATAAGTCATTACACGTTGTGATTTAGGTGTTTGTGTGATACCCCATGTTACAAAGAAGCTCCATAGGCCGTTTGCAAAATGGAACACCGCAGCAACAACACCAATTACATAGAACCAGAACATGAATGGGCTGGAAAGAATTCCTTCCATCAGGCTGTAGTCTAAATCTGCGTTGCCAAGCCCTATTTGAACACGTGTTTCCCATACATGCCATGCAATAAATACAATGGTAATCAGACCTGTTAAGCGTTGAAGCTTAAACATCCAGTTACGGAAAAATCCAAATCTCGCTACATTATTATTTGCAGTAAATGCTATGTACACCCCTAATACTGCATGATAAAGAATAGGCAGATAAATCACAAAGATTTCCAAAAGTATCACAAATGGAAGCCCTGCCATAAATCCTGCTGCTTTATTAAAGCTTTCTTCTCCATACACGGCAAAGTGGTTAATCACCAAGTGCTGAACTAAGAAAATTCCAATTGGAACAACACCCAGCAATGAATGTAACCTTCTCCAATAAAAATCACGTTGCCCCGCCATGTTTTTCCCCCCTTGTAGTTTTAATAGTTTCATATAGAGTGATCATTTTTAAGGGTAACTTTAATTTAAAATTCTTCAACTTCCCTCAAAATGATACAAAATTACAACACATTTATTGTACTTCTAAGTTGATAAACCGTCAAGAAAACGATTTAATTTGATTGAGTCAAGTACTTGTGGGAGTTTTTTAAGTCCCTTATTTTATACTGTTTTCGTCCAGTGTTTTGTTAGCGTTATCAACCCTATATTGCTCTAAAATGTTT
>NZ_JBHUDE010000116.1:0-8854 GCF_042678205.1 Oceanobacillus luteolus | reverse complement strand
AGATAAGAGATTCTTTAGAATCAGTGAGTAAGTGTGGTGCAGAAGGGAAACCCATTCAGTGGGCCTTTTAGGCCGAGGCCGGTAATAGAGGCTTTCAGCCGCAGATCAAACCACCAGTTCACACTGGTGGTTTTGATTTATTTTAACGAAAACGTTGTCACATTTCTTTTTCCCTGTTATATTATATATTAATACCAAGTAAATCTATGTGAATAAGGTGATAAAGGTGCCTGAGCAATTTAATGAGTTATTCGATCAGTGGGCGGCGAGCTATGATGATACGGTGCATGGTAATGATGAAGAGTATAGAGATGTGTTTAAAAACTATGAAACTATTCTTGATGCAATCGTTCAACGCTCACATGGTTTTGTTGTCGAATTTGGAGTGGGGACAGGGAACTTGACAAAAAAGCTTATAGATAATGGATTGGAAGTCGTTGGAATAGAGCCTTCTACAAATATGCGGAAAATCGCACAATACAAACTGCCTGATGCTATCATTCAAAAAGGGAATTTCCTTTCCTTCCCTTCTCAGGAAAAGAAAATCGACTCAATTGTCAGCAGTTATGCGTTTCATCATTTGACAGATGAAGAGAAAGAACAAGCGATCCGTCACTATCGAGAAATCCTTAATAATGGTGGCAAAATCGTTTTTGGTGATACCATTTTTGAAAATGATGCGGCAAGGGAAGCAATTTATCTTCAGGCAAAAAACAATAATTATCACCGTTTGGCTGAGGATTTGAATACGGAGTTTTATACGACCATCCCCAAAATGAAACAAATATTGGAAAACAATGGCTTTACATCAAGCTTTGAACAGATGAATGATTTTGTTTGGATCATGGAAGCTAGATTAGTTGATTAAAGTATAGAAGGTAAGGAAGACAGGTGGGGAAAGCATGAGAATAAAACAAAAGTTAAACCAATTAGTTGGGCATACACCAATGTATGAAATTACTTGCTATGAATTGCCAGAACAAGTAAGACTTTTTGCAAAGTTAGAGTTTTTAAGTATTGGGGGCAGCATTAAAGATAGATTAGGTTTTTATCTCGTTGAACAAGCAATCGAGGAGGGAAAACTGCAGCCAGGAAGCACCATTATTGAGCCGACAGCAGGGAATACCGGAATCGGATTAGCGCTTGCAGCAATTCAATATGAATTGCAGGCAATATTCGTCACCCCTGAAAAATTCAGTGTGGAGAAACAGACTTTAATGCGGGCACTTGGAGCAAAAGTGGTGAATACACCAACAGAGCTCGGAATGGAACACGCTATTAAAAAGGCCAAAGAGCTGGCTGAAGAAATTCCCGATGCTTTTTTACCTAATCAATTTCATAATGAACATAATCCAAATACGTATTACAACAGCTTAGGACCTGAATTATTGGATGATCTTGATGGAAAAGTTGATGTCTTTATTGCAGGAGCTGGTTCAGGGGGGACGTTTACTGGTACAGCCCGCTATCTAAAAGAAAACAAACAACAAGTCAAAACAGTCATTGTAGAACCTGAGGGTAGCATTTTAAATGGCGGCAAACCTGGTCCCCATAAAACAGAAGGAATCGGAATGGAGTTTATCCCAAGATTCGTTGATACCGATTTGTTCGATGAAATTTATACGATTTCCGATGAACAGGCATTTACTAGAACAGCAGAAATAGCAAAAGCAGAAGGATTGCTTGTCGGAAGTTCTTCTGGAGCTGCATTGGAGGCTGCATTACAAGAAGCCAAAAATGCACCACCGGGAACAAATATTGTCACTATATTCCCTGATAGCAGTGAACGATACTTAAGCACAGGAATATACAAAGGAGTGGAATAGGATGAGAAAGAAAACAAGATTAATACATGGTGGAGCGGATATCGATAAAAACGTTGGTGCCATGTCGCCACCGATTTACCAGGCAAGTACGTTCAAACAAAACGGTGTTGGTAATTTTACTTATGAATATGCCAGAACAGGTAATCCGACACGAGACGCCGTAGAAACGTTGATAGCAGACTTAGAAAAAGGAAAACGTGGATTTGCTTTTGCTTCTGGAATGGCGGCAATTGCGGCAGTAATGGATTTATTCCAAGCGGGAGATCATATCCTATTGACTGATGATGTCTATGGCGGGACGTTCCGTTACATGACAAAAATCTTAAACCGTCGAAATATTGATGTAGACTTTGTTGATTCAAGTGATTTGGACAAGGTGAGAGAAGGGATCCGCGAAGAAACAAAAGCTATTTTCATCGAAACACCGACTAATCCATTGCTGAAGATTACCGACATCAAGGAATTAGCAAACATTGCGAAAGAGAAAAACGTATTGCTGATTGCTGATAATACATTCAATACACCATACTGGCAAAACCCGATTGATCTGGGAGCTAACATTGTCGTTCATAGCGCTACGAAATATTTAGGGGGGCATAGTGACCTTGTAGCAGGACTTGTCGTCGTGGACGATGAAAAGCTTGGAGAAGAAATCCACTTTATCCAGAATGCTTCTGGTGGGGTATTGGCTCCAAATGACAGCTGGTTGTTGGTTCGCGGAATCCGGACATTAGGAATTCGTATGGAAGAAATCGAAAGCAATACCCAGAAGATTGTTGAATATCTAGTGGATCATCCGAAGGTCGGCAAGGTGTATTACCCAGGATTACCAGAGCACCCGAATCGTGATATCCATGCTAAACAATCTGGCGGGTTTGGGGGAATGGTTTCCTTCACCGTGGAGAGTGAAGAAAAGGCATTAGACGTATTAAATAAAGTTCGCTACTTCTCTCTAGCTGAGAGCCTAGGAGCCGTTGAAAGCCTCATTTCCTTACCGGCAAAAATGACACACGCTTCGATTCCAAGAGAACGAAGACTTGAATTGGGAATAGAGGATGGCTTGATTCGAATTTCAGTAGGTTTAGAAGATGTAGAAGATCTTATTGAGGATTTGGATCAGGCTTTACAGTAAATAAATGAAAATTGACAGCTGCCTTCGTCGCTTGGATGGAGGCAGCTTTTTGGTCTGTGAAAATGAAAGAATATTGAGATTTATGATATAATAAGTTGGACAGCTTTAATAAAGAGGGGGGTGAAAAATGAGAGTTATTAAACGCTGTAAAAAATCTAGAGAATTAGTGCTCTTTGAATTGCTGAAAGATAGAAAAGAATTAACAACACGGGAAAATCATTTTTATGATAATCTAAAAAAAGGTTATGAAGGTGAAATGCAATTCTCCAAACTTATCGAACAATCAGAGGGGAATGGCCTCGTTTTATATGATTTGCTTTTTGAGTCAAAACAGACGACTTTTCAAATTGATAGTTTAATTGTGACAGCGTCTAAAATCTATTTGTTTGAAGTGAAGAACTATAATGGAGAGTATTATTTTGAAGGTGAAAAGTTTTATAAGAAACCACGTTTTGAAGTCGTTAACCCCGCATCAGTTAAGCAGAACTGAATCTCTTCTTCGGCAACTGCTCCGGAGTATTGGCTCCAACAAGTCAATTTCTTCTTTTCTCGTATTTATCCATCCTAGTTTTATCCTATATCAAGCACCAATTGATAAACCGATCATATTCCCCAATCAAATAAAAAAGTATCTTGATTCAATTGGCAATGAAAACCAAAGGTTAAGTGAAAATGACGGAAGACTTGTCAAAAGATTAATTAGCTTAAGTAATGACAATTCACGCTACCAACAACTCCCTAATTTTGAATATCAAGATTTGAATAAGGGAATTACCTGTGCAAACTGTAGAAGACTGTTTGTCCACATTGTTAAACGAAAGTGCATTTGTGATGCTTGCGGTCATCAAGAAAATGTTACAGGTGCGGTTTTAAGAGCTGTAGATGAATTTAAGATTTTATTTCCCGATAAGAGAATAACCACAGTTCAGATACATGATTGGTGCCAAATTGTAGGTTTTCGGACAATACGTAGAATTTTATCACAACATTACAAAGCTGTCGGAACTGGAAGATGGACCTATTATATAGACTCTAATAAGGCATAGCTTTTCTGATGCTATTTTTTCTAAGGACATGAATGAGTTTGGGGTCACTCTCTTCATGTCCTTATTTCGATTCTAAAGACATGAATGAGTTTGGGGTCATTCTCTTCGTGCACTTATTCCGGTTCTAAGAACATGAATGAGTGGCAGGGATAATCTTTTCATGTCCTTATCCCGATTCTAAGAACATGAATGAGTGGCAGGGGTAATCTCTTCATGTCCTTATCCCGGTTCTAAGAACATGAATGAGTGGCAGGGATAATCTCTTCATGTCCTTATTCCGATTCTAAGGACATGAATGAGTGGTGGAGACAATTCCTTCATGCTCTTAAACCGATTCTAAGGACATGAAAGAATAGTAGAGACAATCTCTTCGTGCACTTAACTCGATTCTAAGGACATGAATGAGTAGTAGAGACAATCACTACATGCACTTAACCCGACTCTAGTTATATTCTTTTATAAAAAAATACACATACCAGACATACTATTACGTTCTTAATATTACTCTATGGTCATTTCCTTGACACTCTCCAACCAATCTGGCATCCTATTAATTGAATACAATAAAATAATACAATAATTACTACTAGGGGTGCCCTATAATGGGGGCTGAGAGGAAAGCCGGTATGCTTTCCAACTCTTTTGAACCTGATCTGGGTGATGCCAGCGGAGGGAAGTAGTCTGGAATGTGTTTGCCTTATACTAGACTTTCGATTGTCAGGTTCATTAATTTGGACCTGGCATTTTTTATTTGAAAAGTAAAGACAAAAAGGATGGAGGCAGAATCATGACGAATATTTCATGTGCATTAACAATAGCGGGGTCAGACCCAAGTGGCGGGGCAGGGATACAGGCGGATTTGAAAACATTTCAGGAGTTGCAAACCTATGGTATGTCGGTGATCACGTCACTTACCGCTCAAAATACAACTGGTGTTCAGGGAGTGCATCATGCACCGATTGACTTCATCAATCAGCAAATTGAATCTATCACAAATGATATCCCAGTACATGCTTTTAAAACTGGCATGTTGGCAAGTGTTGAGGTCATGGAGACGGTCGCAAAACATGCAGCAAAGATTGATGCACCTTTTGTAATGGATCCAGTAATGGTCGCAACGAGTGGCGATCCGCTGATTGCTGAGGAGGCGCAAGACTATTTGAAAGCCCACTTACTGCCGTTAACAACTGTAGTGACACCAAATGTTCCAGAGGCAGAGACAATCACCGGGCTCACGATTCGTAATCTTAACGATATGGAAAATGCGGCTCGAATGATTGTGAAAAAGTTTGGTGCAAAATCTGCTCTCGTTAAGGGAGGTCATATTATTGATAAAGAGAAAGCTGTCGACGTGTTTTATGACGGGGAAAGCTTCCATCGCTTTACGAGTAAACGAATTTACACGAAAAACACGCACGGAACAGGATGTACGCTATCGGCAGCTATTACAGCTTATTTAGCAAAAGATTATCCAATTTTACAGGCGATTGAATATGCAAAAACATACATAACACAGGCAATCGAACATTCCTTGGATATTGGAGAGGGAAGCGGTCCAACGAACCACTGGGCACCAAGGATAAAAAAGGAGATGGAAATATCATGAACGAAAAAATCATTCAAAAAGTGCGAGAAAATATACCGTTAATTCATCATTTAACGAATGCCCCGACAATGAATTTTGTTGCGAATGGTACCCTTGCTTTTGGAGCAAGTCCAGTGATGGCTAAATCAATCGATGAAGCTGCGGATATGGCCAAGAATGCCGATGCGGTTTATATAAATATCGGTACAGTAGCCGCAGAAGATATTCCAGCAATGATAGCTGCCGGGAAAGCAGGAAATGAAAAAGGTATTCCAGTCCTTGTTGATCCGGTTGGGAATGCCGCAACTCCTTTCCGTTCCCAAGCTGTAGACAGGATACTGGCTGAAGTGAAACCGACTGTCATCAAGGGTAATGCTGGTGAAATCGCCCATCTTGCGGGAATGGACTGGAAAGTGAAAGGTGTTGATTCAGTCGGGGATGGAAATATTGAGGATGCAGCAAAACTTGTTGCTGAGAAATATGATACAGCTGTAGTCGTGTCTGGTAAAACCGATGTCATTTGTGTCGGTGAACGTATTTTTACCAATGATACCGGTCATCATTATCTAACACTTGTAACAGGAGGCGGATGTTTGCTTGGTTCGATTATGTGTAGTTGTTTATCTACGGATGACTCCATTGAGGAGCAGTTACTGACGGCTGTTGAGTTTTATGGCTTGGCCGCAGAATATGCAGTTGCCCAGGACCATGTAAAAGGACCGGGAACATTTATGGCTACATTTCTTGATGCACTTTCTATGGATGCAGCAATACTAAAAGGAGAAAAACAACATGAATCCATTAACAGCTAAACTAAGAAAATACTTTGTGATGGGAAGCCAAGATTGTATCCGTGATCCAGAAGAGACATTACTAGAGGCAATCCAAGCTGGTATCACCACATTCCAATATCGGGAAAAGGGGCCAAATTCACTCAGTGGCGAAGCGGAAGTCGAGTTGGGAAGAAAACTGAGAAAAATATGTAAAGATCATGGAGTTCTTTTCATTATAAATGATAAGGTCGATTTAGCGGAAACCTTGGATGCTGATGGAATTCACGTTGGCCAAGGAGACGCACCTGTGGAAAAAGTAAGAGAGCAATTTCCAGATAAAATTATTGGACTCTCTGTCACCAGCGTCGATGAAGTGAAGAAAAGTCGAATCGACTTGGTCGATTATGTGGGGGCAGGCCCAATTTACGCCACACAAACGAAGCCTGGAAAGAAGCCTGCTGGACTTGCTTGGTTGCAAGACATCCGGAAATTGCATCCTGAATTACCAATCGTAGCGATCGGTGGTATAAAGCCGGAGAATGCTGATACGGTATTGGATGCAGGCGCTGATGGTTTGGCTGTTGTTACTGCCATATCTCATTCTGATCAGATTAAAGAAGCTGTACACAACCTATAAAACTAAAAAGCAAAACGAATGGCCACTCGTTTTGCTTTTTAGTTCTTGAAATAGAATATAGTAGTATGAAATAATGACATAATACTATATTCGAGGTGAAACTAGTGACTATACTATACAGCGGCCACTTGAAAACTAAACATAAAGATTTTGTTGTAAAGCGTTTGTCTACAAAATATATCTCTGACATCTTATTACTTCAAGATACTGTGATGGAGCAGTTGGAGGATAAAGCAAGTTTAGAAAAACTATCACAAGATGAATTCCGTAACATCCTTGAAGGAAACGGTTTGATGATTGGTGCATTTGTGGAAAACAAGCTTTTTGCGATCCGTGCACTATTAATTCCGCCAATTGATGATCATCATTTAGGTAGATTTGCAGGATTAACACAAGAGGAATTACCAAAAGTGATTTATCAGGAAGTTTCTCTCGTCCATCCTGAGTATCGCGGAAACAGGATGCAGCAGCAATTAGCTCACCTCATCATGAATGAACTGGAAAATTCTCAGCTAGATTTTCAATACGTTTGTTGTACAGTAGCCCCCTTTAATATTCCGAGTTTAAAGGATAAATTTAACCAAAGAATGAAAATTAAAGCTTTGGAAAAGGTCTATGGAGAAAAATTGCGCTATGTTTTTATAAAAGATTTACTGAAAGAGGATGAACTCGAAAGAGAAGAGAATAAATTCATTCCCATGGATGATATTGAAATGCAACAAAGACTACTTGCATCAGAATGGGAAGGAATTCAGTTGGTAGTGAATAAAGACAAGTTTTACATACAGTATACAAAGCGTCCTTAACAAGGAAACAGGAGAAAAAATTTAGAAAAAATCTTATAAGTCCTAAAATAAGCTACCATGATACTAA
Source organism: Oceanobacillus luteolus (assembly GCF_042678205.1). Taxonomy (NCBI): domain Bacteria; kingdom Bacillati; phylum Bacillota; class Bacilli; order Caryophanales; family Bacillaceae; genus Oceanobacillus; species Oceanobacillus luteolus. The sequence goes on along the minus strand of NZ_JBHUDE010000116.1, from coordinate 982 downwards.
TGGTAGCTTGTTTCATTTATTGATAAAGGAAAAAGGAGAATAGACCACAGAGAAAGAATATATTGTTAAGGGAGAGTTGAGAATCAAAAACGGAAATGGGGTAGTAAAATGAGTGGTCTCGTCAATAAGGGATTGGTGAAAGGTGCCGGCTTGATGAACATGGATAATCGGATCAATTATTTTAAAGTTGCACCTAAAGCATTGGAAAACATGCTGGAGATGGAGAAGTACACGAAGAAAACGGGAATAGATAAATTACTAATCGAACTTATCAAATTGTGGGTATCACAAATTAATGGTTGCAGTTACTGTATAAACATGCATACAAAAGCTGCTAGAAAGCGGAAGGCGACCGACGAACAGATAGCTCAGTTACAAACATGGGGCGAAACAGATATCTTTAGTCCTCAAGAAAAGGTTGCGTTGGAATTAGCAGAGCATGTTACTTTGATTTCGGAAAAGAGAGTTGATGACGAATTATATCAACGCGTAAGAGAACATTATGATGAAAAGGAATATGTAGATTTAATTGTAATCATTAATCAAATCAACATGTGGAACCGGCTGGCAATTTCAATGGGGAATACGGTTAAAGATTAGCTGATCCATAATACGTTAGGGGAAAAGAAATATTCTGGGTTATTACTGATTTAAAGTGATTGGACAAAAGGTGAGTAATACAAATCGGCTCTCCCTCACCTTTTATAAAAACCTCAAACTGTCCGCGTGAGGTTGTAACGATACATATCTATACTTTTGGTGGTCATTCGACAGGCGGGATGCTAGGTTTGAAATACGGCATCCATGCTCAAGGATCATTGAATAAAATGATCATAGGCGGGGCGTCTACATCCTATAAATATATGGAGCACCCAGATCGTAATATAAGGTTAGCCAGAAATTACTGGTTGACCTTTTTTTATAAGGTTTTATTATTACGGTAGTCGGGGTAGAACGTCGCACCCGTGGGACTAGATCCCGT
>NZ_JBHUDE010000115.1:0-8197 GCF_042678205.1 Oceanobacillus luteolus | reverse complement strand
TTGTTTAATAAGAAAACGGGGTTTTCTTATTAAGTTTATGCTTGGCCACTCACGTGACCTTGCTTGACATACTGGTTGTTTTGTTCAGTTTTCAAAGAGCAAATTTTGCTTTGTTGCTTTTTCGCAACAACTCTTACATTATATCAGACTTGTAATATTGAGTCAAGAACTTTTTCAATTCTTTTTTCAAGTCGTTGTCACTCGACTAAAAGCGACAAGAATTAATATACCACACTATCAAACTAGAAGTCAACAACTTTTTTTGTTTATTTCCGCTTGTTTTCGGTGGCGGATATTTAATATATCATAGACTAAAAAACAATGCAATATGTTTTTTCTACATTTTATTACATTATCCCGCTCTATTTTTCCCTATTTCATGAAGGAAAATTTATCCTGTACTAAATAAATAACATAGTTTCTTAAGAATAGCCTCCGAAATTAAACACACTAAGCCCAATTTAAAGGATTCTCTTTAAAGCTGCATCTTTATGTATAGAAGAAATTTGAACGATTATAACTAACCTACTTGGATGAGCTTTAAAATTTCCTACGTTGATGGTAAACAATAAATCAAAATACCGTATTTATTTTATGATAGATGGGTGGTCTTTACCATATGAAAATGAAAGTAAAACTGTGGACGAGCCAATATTTTAATATTGTAATCCTTGCTTTTATCATTTTCTCTGCATTTTATATGATCACAGCAGCTTTTCCTATTTTTGTGGCTACTGTTACTAATAATCCTGCAATCGCAGGAATTATGACGACGACATTAATGACCGCATCCTTAGTGACTCGTTTCTTTGCAAGTGTCATAATCCAAAAATTCAGCAGGAAATTATTACTCATCTTTTCGGTCGTTTACTTTTTAGGTACAATCGCTCTTACTTTTCTTAACGACTCGATTGGATTTTTAATATTCATTAGAGCTTTACAAGGTATTGGGTTTAGTATGCTTACAATGTTGGTATTTACAATCTCCAGTAATATTGTTCCTAAGTCACGATTAGGTGAAGGACTCGTTTATTTTCCATGTCTACAAGCGTCGGTACGACTATGGGACCTCTCATCGCCATCGCATATATTACACATTTTTCGTTTGATTCATTGATGTGGGTAACTCTTGGACTGATGGCTTTTACACTATTATGCAGCTTTTTCACCAAAACGAATTCTAATAATGAAGAGGAAAAACCTAAACCAAAAGAAAATAAGAAAGAGCCGTTCTATGCATATATGTTCGATAAACGTGTGCTGCTTCCTTGTATTTTGGTATCACTTAACTATATGACAATTGCAGGTACCGTTAACTTTATGGGAGCATTTGGGAAAGAAATTGGAGTAGGTGGGAACATTTCGTACTTTTTTATCGCACAAGGAATAGCGATGGTATTGGTTCGCATCTTCTCCGGCAGAATTTTTGACCGCTTTGGTCATCGAATCCTTATTATACCTGCTGCAATTTCAGGCGCGGCAGGGTTAATTTTATTAGGTTTTTCTACTGGAATGATTATGGTGCTCGTTGCTGGGATATTATTTGGGATTGCTTTTGGTGTAATCCACCCTATTGTTCAAGCGTGGGCGTTAACTCTTGTTCCTCCAGAGAAAAAAGCAACAGCTAATTCAATGCTTCTCATTTTTATCGACTTTGGTTTGGCAGCCGGTTCTATCGGGCTCGGCTACTTGGCGGGTATTGTAGGATACGGTATGACCTATGTCTATTCTGCCTCTTTAATGGTAATTATTTTGGTGATTTATCTTTTCGGAAGTAAGAAAGTAAAAGCGGTAGAAATTGCTTCTTGATAAAATCTTTCTTCTATATAGATATGTTATTTTAACTTATTCTAAAACAAAAGGCGGGAGATCCGAATTTGATCTCCCGCTTAGTATTAGCTGAATCGATTAGTCTATAGCAATCACAACAATTTACACCGTCACTTTCACCAAATCCTCTTGTATCTGGCGCAGTTGTTCAAAAAAGCTCTCTACCCGACCTTTTCCAACGCGATGATATTTGCCTAGGATGAGTAATTCCTTTGGTAAATGCCTAACCTTATATATGCCATCGTCATTCAGCTGTTCAATCAGCCCGGGCATTCCTGTGAAGTTCTCTGTACTGAGATCGACGTTTCCGAGGTCGTCAGTCACAACGATTTCACTAGATTTAAAGAATAAGAATAACTCTCCAGGACGGCTGTTTATGAGCTTTTTCCTTCTGATTTCTTCCTGTACAAACTCTTTCAATTCATGGAAGAACGTTTCAGAATGGGTTTCGTTATAGCGAGTCACTCTTAGATGGAAGTTTTCCAATGAACTTGGCAGTTCACTCATGATTCTTGCCTGCTGCTCTCCCCCAAGACGGATCAAGAAACGCTCCGATTCTTCAAAACGTTGTGGAAGTAAGAATGCATCCCTCAAGAAGTAAGGAATCTCAACCGAATCTTTTCCATAGTATATCGTTCGTACTGGAACAAAACCGGGTTCTTCGTTGATTTCATCGAGCAATGAAATTCTACCCTTTTTAGGCTTTGGTTCCACCTCAACAATTTTTATATCTGTTGCTTCTTGTTCTGTATTTTTAGGTTTCTCGTAGGCAAGCGACTCTTTTAAAAGGTCTTCAATTTTCTTAAAGCGCAGTGCCATTTCTTCCAATCCATAAGAATGTTCCTGCTTCATCACCGGGTCCACATATTCCGGTACTTCAATGGTGTACGATTCATACACTTCGACAAACCATTTTACAATCGTGTGGATATGCTCCCAAGCTGTCAGTGATTCTGAAAATCTAAATTGCCGCGTATCATGTGCTGCCACATTCCCTAATTTCCTTACCTCATGAAATGCGTTCATTACTTCTGGAGTGAGTAGACCTGCTTCGTCCAGATTTTGAATCCGCTCCACAATCGTCATGTAAGGATCATTGGTCATATTCTCATGGATCATCACTTTCTCCAACAGTACTTCAATGAACGTCCGGCTATGCGTCAGCATCGAACGGGGACTGTTGTAGATCGCTTTTTCCAGTTCGTATAATGTATGTGCGAATTCTTCCGAGATGTCTGCTAAGAATTCGTAAAAGTATGTAGTCATTGTTGTTCCTCCAAGGTGTATTTCTTATCTGAGTTGCTAATGTATATGAGAATGTATGTGCTTAAGCCAATACACCCAGTATATCAAAATGGAGAAAGTGATACTATAACTAGATTTTTTTGGATAAAAAGTTTGCCTATCTTCTGCAGATCATTACATTTACTTTCACACTAAATTATTGCTCAGCCATTACTTCAAAATATCTTCCAACGTCTTATCCAATGTAGGGTAGGCAAACTCATAGCCTTCCATCTCTAATCGTTCTGGCAGAACCCATCGACTTTTCAATACGAGTTCGGTTTCTGTACGAATGAAAATAGAGCCAATCTCCAACATCCACTTAGGCGAAGGCAACCCGAATGGCATATTCATTGTTTCCCTTAATGTTTTCATTAATTCACGATTTGTAACAGGAAAAGGTGATGAACAATTAAACACGCCACTTAGCTCTTCTCTTTTCTTTAAAAAGAGAATAATCTTGAACAAATCCTCAATATGTATCCAACTGAACATTTGATTTCCCTTACCTTGTACCCCGCCTAGTCCAAATCTTACTAAGTTTTTGTATGGTATGATGACACCGCCATCCTTCCCTAATACGATTGCAATTCGTAACGCAATTTGTCTCGTGTTCGGTAAATCAAAGTCAAAGAATGTTTTCTCCCATGTTGTCGCAACATCAACGGAAAATCCTGAACCGATTACTCCATCATCTTCCGTCATCGGCCGGTCCTCGGCATGCCGGTAAATTGTCGCCGTACTGGAGTTGATCCAAACCTCTGGCGGATGACTACATGCCTTGACGGCCTCCCCGAGCAAAGTCGTTGTCCTTCTTCTTGATTCCATGATTTCTTTTTTATTTGCTTCATTGTATCTGCAATTTACAGATTTACCTGCAAGATTGATCAGCAGTTCCGCACCTTCTAACGCTTCCATCATTTCCGACTTATCTTCCCAGGAGATATGTTGTTTTTGCCGTGATATAATTTTTACTTCATATCCCATCTCTCTGAACTTCTTCTCGAAATATTCACCAATAAATCCTGTTCCCCCTGCCAGCACTACTTTTTTCATATAAACTCTCCAATCTGTCTTGAGTATTTATTCCTTTTGTAGAGTTAATTTTGGGCTGAGACCTGTAGTACTACTTCAACAAAAAAGGATGCTAATCCTTCTTTTGGATAGCAGCCATAACAAAATGAATGATTACGAACTTCTACTTCATTCATTGCATTTCTCATGTTACCTCGGACTGAAACTCATTCTCTGTAGGCATGTGAAAACTTCTTACGTTACTTGCTGAGGTGAAACTCGTCCATCGAGGGTACATGAGCGCTTCTCATGTTACCTTTTAATCTGAATTCTAGCTCCCAAAGGTACATGAAACCTTCTCACATTACCTCCTCTCTAAGTAAAATAATCCCTTAGAGGTAATGTGAGAGCATGTATCCTATTTCAAATCTAAAAAAACCGAGCATGCAAATTAACTTCACATGCTCGGTGTACATTTTTCTATTAAGCTGAGACTTGCTCTTCATCTTTAACTTTTTCACTTTCCTGTGCCATTGCTTTCAATGCAACTTGGTTCAGGAAGTTCACTGGTTTATTGAAATGTGGCTGGAAGAAGAAATCGGTTAGTGCCAATTCTTCGATGGTCATTCCGTTAGCGATACCTACGCTTAGTGTATTGATCGATTGTGTAAAATCAGCATCGGAAATAACTTGGGCACCAACAATACGATGTGTTTCTATTTCATAAACAAGTTTTAGTTGGATCACTGCATTTTCCGGCATAAACTCCGGACGGTAATTATCTTCAATAGAAGCACTTGCTACAGACAAGCCCGCCATAGTTGCTGCACTTTCCGTTAATCCTGTTGAAGCGATGTTATGGTTGTAAATTTTCAATCCAGAAGTTCCTTGAGTTCCTGGGTGCTTCAATACAGGGTTCATCAGGTTATGAGCAACAAGGGTACCCATTCTTACTGCATTTGTTGCAAGTGGAATATAAGACGGCTGTTTCGTTGCATTGTTAGGGACAGCACAGCAGTCACCTGCAGCATATACGTCTTCTACACTTGTCCGCATATACTCATCCACAATGATTGCTCCATTACCCAACATGTCAATTTGACCTTCAAATAATCCAGTGTTTGGTCTAAAACCAACACACATGACTACTAAGTCTGCGTTGTATTCGCCTTTATCTGTAATCACCTTTTGCACCGTCCCTGTTCCTTCAAATTCGGAAACAGTCTGGCCAAGTGCAAGCTCAACGCCACGCTCTTTGAAGCTAGTTTCTACAGGTGAGCTGAAAGATTCATCTAAATAACGATTCAAGATTCGTTCTTCACTATCGATCAGTGTGACGTTTTTGCCGTTCTCCTCAAACGCCTCTACAAGTTCTACACCAATATATCCTGCACCAACTACAACGACGTTTTGTACATTTTCAGAACGTTGAATGATTTCTTTTGCATGTGCAAAGTTTTTACATAACAGGATATTTTCCAAATCAGCCCCTGGAATGGGCGGTGTAATCGGCCAAGAACCAGACGTAATGATCAGCTTATCATACTGATAATCCTTCATTTCACCTGTTTTCATATCTCTTGCTTGAAGCTGTTTTTCATTTACATCGCAGCTTACCACTTCATGATTCATATGCATGTTGACGCCGCGTTGCTCGAACTGCTCCACGGATGCGTAGAACAGACTATTCGCATCCTCGACGACACCACCTACATAAAGCGCAATTCCGCAAGAAAGGAAAGAAACATTATCATTTTTTTCAAAAACATCAATTTGTGCGTGAGGGTATAAATTCAATATATTATTAATCGCTGCAGTTCCAGCGTGAGTACATCCAATAACTGCTACTCTCATTATTCATCATCCTCCATTTATATGCTCAGTTTTTCACATAAGCATGTTGTAAATACAATATACCATATTGTTCAGTATTTCACAATATGTTTTTTAAGATTTTTTTAGTTTATGGATTACCAAACTGCCTCACTGTTTTAACAAAAAACGCTCAGAATAATGAACACCCCTCCTGTTGTAGGGGTTGCAGTTCCATTTTTCTGAGCGTTATTATTTATCGATATTACGACCGTTTGCTTACTTCCATCTTAATAAATTCCGGTAAATAGTTTGGCGTACAGCCTCTTGATACGAATTCATCTTTATAAAGTCCTGTTTTCTCTCCAATTTGACTGCAACGTTCACGATACTTTTCTTCATAGACGCCGATCCAGCCTGCAGTGAAATTCATAGCCCATTGAACTTCCGGTTCTTCCTCCGCAATATTAGCTTCAATTTTAGATACTAAATCTTCGGTGTTATCCGGCGGAGTTTTACCAGTCCATCTCAAGCGGGCTTGATAATACCAGAAAGCTCGTCTCTGCAGAGCAGAAGGACTATCCATCCACGATTCGAGCAATGCAATCCTCTTCTTATCCTTGGTGAGATGATTAGCCATCAACCAATCCATCATGTTATTTCGTTCTTCCAAAGTATGACTCTGCATATCCTGATCAAGCTCATCTAGTACCTCTTGGGTAAGCTGATTTTTATCCATGATTAAGATGGCCAAGAGTCGAGGCATAAACTCTCCACTTGCCCAAAGTTCCATCGCCAGTTCGTGGTCCTTTTTAATCTCCTTCGCGATTTTCCGTAATTCGCCTAGCTTTGTATCACGATTGATTTGAGAAAGAATACTTTCTGCTTTATCCGAGCGTTTTACTGCAGTACTTTTGTTGTCACTCACTTTATCCAACTCCTTTCTTTGTAGCTATATGGTCCGAGGTTACTTTTTTACTAGTATAACATGGATCGTATTTAAAATTTCACCATCCACTTTTTATAAAGTTTCACTTAATGAAACTTTGTTGACTTATTTTGAATTACGATTTTATTTATTCTACACTACTAATGTGGCTTGAACAAAAAAAGATAATACAAGTCCAATAAATATTTCATCTTAGAGGAGAATGTATATGACAACATTTGTAGATTTAGCAGAGAAACGCCGTTCGATTTACGCATTAGGAACGGATAGCAACTATTCAAAAAAGGATATTGAAAATAGAATTCGCGAGGTTGTTAAACAAGTGCCTTCCGCATTCAACAGCCAAACAACACGTGTAGTTGTATTATTCGATAATGCAAACGAGAAGTTTTGGAATCATATTTATGATGTTCAACAGAACGTGCTTGAAGGTGACATGTGGGATATGATGTCAGGCATTATTACCGGAGCTAAAAACGGAATCGGTACGGTGCTATTCTTTGAAGATAAAGAAGCGGTTGAAGGAATGCCTGCACAAGGTGTCCGTCAAGAAGCGTACAAACAAAACAACAATGCCAATGCACAATACGCGGTTTGGTTAGCTTTAGCTGAAATGGACTTGGGCGCAAGCTTACAACATTTCAACGTTGGTTATGAACAAGGTTTCGATAAAGGAACGAAAGAAATGTTCCATCTTCCTGAGTCTTACGAAATGCTTGCACAAATGCCATTTGGATCCGTTGAACAACAAGCTGGCGAAAAAGAACATATCGATACAGACGTTCAAGTTAAAGTTTTTGAAAACTAATCTTTTCATATTGAGCGTTTAGACAACAAGAGCTTAGGAAATCGTTTAAAGATTTCCTAGGCTCTTATTGTTATATGGACCAGTGGAATACTCCCTACATGACCATTCAAACCGATTTGTAGAAAATCAACCTTTCTCCAAAGCTTCAATTTCCTTGGTGATTGCTTCACTTCCCACATCTAATTTAGTGGCGATTTGTTTGATATTTTTCCGTGAAATTTGTTCTACTGGTGCCGCAATGGCTAGAGCCCCAATAACTTCCTGATTTCGAAATACCGGCACGGCTACACAACGAATACCAACCATTCGTTCCTCATCATCAAAAGCATAACCATCTTCCTTAATTGCTTTTAAGTGGTAGCGAAATAGTTGCGAATCTTGAAATGTATTTGTAGTGTAAGCGTCAAACAATGAACACCTTCTATTAAATATCCGTTCTTGAGATAATCTCTTTAGAAAAAAATCTGGAGGTTATGCCAATGAACGATGCTAACAAAAGA
>NZ_JBHUDE010000114.1:0-8041 GCF_042678205.1 Oceanobacillus luteolus | reverse complement strand
GTGGTGCAGAAGGGAAACCCATTCAGTGGGCCTTTTAGGCCGAGGCCGGTAATAGAGGCTTTCAGCCGCAGAGCAAACCACCAGTTCACACTGGTGGTTTTGATTATAGAGGATTAAATAGATGTCTCTGCAACTTCTTCTATGATAGAATGATGTTGATTATGAAAGGAGTTGGGTTTAGATGTCAATGAAATTTTACTGGTATCCAAATTGTGGAACATGTAAAAAAGCAAAGAAATGGTTAGAAGAAAAGAACGTTGATTTTACACCTATACATATTGTTGAGGATACTCCATCGAAGGAAGAAATCTTGCAAATTATCGAGAAAAGTGGTCTTCCGGCGAAGAAATTCTTTAATACGAGTGGAAAGAAATATCGTGAATTAAATATGAAGGAAAAAATTAAAGATGCATCAACGGAAGAAATGGCTGAATTCCTGGCTTCTGATGGAATGTTGATCAAACGGCCAATAGCGGTAGACGGCGAAACGGTTACTGTGGGATTCAAAGAAGACTTATACGAAGAACATTGGCAAAACTAAGTAACTGATCATGTCAAGCTTCATTCAGCGGGGTTCTTTTCCACCCCGTCTGAATGTCAGTTGAATAGAATCAAGGATTTACGGTCTGTTCATCCCTCACATTAATATATTGAATTCTCCTAATATTTGGGAGTTGAGGAGTTCCAGACCGTTTATCCGTTATAAAAATTGCTGGATGCAGTAGATTTTATTAATATTCCATTGTATAGTTAAGGTATGACAATAGAAACTTGAAAGGATGAAGGGTCAATGAATTTGCCAAACGATTTACGCTATACGAAAGAACATGAGTGGATTAAAAAAGAAGGCGACAATAAAGTACGTATTGGAATTACAGATTTTGCACAAGACGAATTAGGAGATATTGTCTTCGTTGAATTGCCCGAAGTGGATGATGAAGTTCAAACAGACGATTCATTCGGAAGTGTCGAGTCAGTAAAAACTGTTTCTGAACTTTATGCACCGGTAAGTGGTAAAGTTGTAGAAGTGAACGAAGAACTGGAGGATAGTCCAGAACTCGTTAATGAATCTCCATACGAAAACGCATGGATGATCGTTGTTGAATTGGATGACGAAAGTGAGTGGGACAACCTGCTTACAGCAGATGAATATAAAGCTATTATTGAAGAGGATTAATTTTTTTATCGATAAAGCCTCTTCAACCTGTATGCTTTCTGATTAGGAATAAAGAGGGGGCCTAACTATGCGGTGAAGAGTATAGTTGACCTCCTCTTTTTCATATACTATAACAATCAGCAGATGACTCGATGGGATAAGGAGTGTCTTGAGATGATTGCACACGAAACCGAAAAAGTGATTATTGTGGAGGGGTTGTCGGATAAACGTAAAATTGAAGAAATTTTAAATGAAGATGTAACGATTATTTGTACGAACGGCACTTTAAGCATTAATCGGTTTGATGAGCTTTTGGATATGTATAATTTAGATGAAAATGATGTATATATTTTTGTTGATGAAGATAAATCAGGACTGAGGCTTAGAAAACAACTAGCTAAGGAACTGCCACATGCCGAGCATATTTATATCAGTAAAGATTATCGGGAAGTGGCTACCACCCCATATAAAATACTTGCTTCATTACTTGTGGCAAAACACTTTACAGTAAGACCGTTTTATTTGCAGTACAATTGACTGTAAGATAAGATATAAATTCAACTATCGTTTCACTTGGAGGGCTGATTATCCCTTCAAGTGAAGTGATGAATCTTTATATTAACAGGTGAAAATATGCAAAAAATCACATCAAAGCAATTAAATGATTCATATATTTTATTTATCTATTCAACATTCTGTGGGACATGCACGGTTGCACGAGCAATGTTAGAGAAAATTGAAGAAATCCATAACCAAACAATTTTTCTTGAAATGAACGCAAATTTCGAGGAGCCATTTTTGCATGAATACAAAATCGAAAGTGTTCCGTGTTTATTGATTGTAGAAAATAATGAAGTGAAAGAAAAAATTTATACCTTCTATTCAACCGGAAATATTTATCGGTATTTATATGAGTATCGCCCAGAAATGTTTAAATAAATCATTTTGTTGACAGTTTAAGACCCCTCATGCTATTATTCGTTTATACTAATTTAATAGTTTTACTCTTATCGCGAGCGGCGGAGGGACTGGCCCTATGAAACCGCGGCAACCTTCAAGGATTTGAAAGGTGCCAATTCCTGCAAATTTTTTTGATAGATGAGAGAACAAGAGATGATAATCAACTATGCGTCTTTCTGTTCTCCGAGCAGAAAGACGTTTTTAATTTATTGAGTAATTATGTTTATACTAAATAGATGTATTCCATTTTTAATAATGGGACGGTATTTAAGTGGTAAGCTGTATGGAAGGAGACAATCTATTGATTTCCATTAAGGGATTAAAGAAAGAATTTATTACAAAAGACCGGCAAATAACTGCCGTTGATCATGTGGATATAGACATCAATAATGGTGAGATTTTTGGAGTCATCGGTTATAGTGGTGCGGGAAAGAGTACCTTTATCCGTCTGATCAATCGACTAGAAGAACCGTCAGCGGGCACAATAACCATTGAAGATAATGAAATAACAAATCTTAATCAAAATGAACTTCGAATCGCCCGTCAGGATATCGGGATGATTTTTCAGCACTTTAACTTATTGTGGTCAAGGACCGTTGCAGAAAACATTGCATTTCCTCTTGAAATCGCAGGAGTAAGTAAAGAAAAGCGGAAAAAAAGGGTGCAGGAACTTATCGACCTCGTCGGGTTGACCGGACGTGAAAATGCTTATCCTTCCCAGTTAAGTGGTGGACAAAAACAACGGGTCGGTATTGCGAGGGCATTAGCGAATAAACCAAAACTCTTACTTTGTGATGAAGCTACATCTGCACTTGATCCGGAAACTACAAATTCTATTTTGGATTTACTTGTAGATATTAATGAGAAAATGGGACTGACCATTATATTAATTACCCATGAGATGCAAGTAATCCGAAAAATTTGTCATCGAGTTGCTGTAATGGAGAACGGGAAAATTGTCGAGCTTGGTGATGTTCTCGATGTATTCCTTCATCCACAACAGCCGATTACGAAAAAATTTGTTCATCAGGCAATGGGCAATGATGAGGATGAAAATATTTCAAGTATCATGGAAACAAATTCGGAGGGTACACTGCTCAAACTGCAATTCATTGGTGAATCAGCAAACCAAGCATTGATCAGCCAGATCGCTAAGCGATACGAGGTTGATATCAATATATTACAAGGTAAGATTACGAATACGAAAACAGGAAGTTACGGAACACTATTCGTTCAAGTGACAGGTAATGATTCGGAAATCGAAAGTGCCATTAAATATATTCAGAGTGAAACCTCCGTAGAAGTGGAGGTCATCTAAATGTTTGGTAACTTAAAAACAGATGAATTGATTACAGCAACTAATGAAACACTATATATGACAGGTATCGCATTGATCGGTACTCTGATTTTGGGAATTTTATTAGGATTATTATTGTTTTTGACGTCAAAAGATGGAATTTGGGAAAATAAATTCATTCATATAATAACCGCGGCAATTGTTAATATATTCCGTGCCATCCCATTCATTATTTTGATTTTATTACTTTTCCCTTTTACGAATTTCTTGATTGGAACGATTCGAGGGCCGAGCGCTGCATTGCCTGCTTTGATTATCGGTACGGCACCATTTTATGCTCGTCTTGTTGAGATAGCTTTTCGTGAAGTGGATAAGGGTGTAATTGAAGCCGCAAAATCAATCGGTGCAAAAACAAGGACCATTATTTTCAAGGTTATTATACCTGAGTCTTTACCGGCACTTGTGTCTGGACTAACTGTTACAGCGATAGCCTTGATTGGTTATACTGCAATGGCTGGTGTAATTGGAGCAGGCGGTCTTGGAGACTATGCTTATTTCTATGGTTTCCAACGTCGTGACTTCGATGTTGTATTTGTTTGTACCGTATTAATCCTGATCATTGTATTTATTATCCAATTTATTGGAGATTTAATCACCAATAAAATAGATAAAAGATAAATAAAGGAGAGAAACAACGATGAGAAAGCTTTTTGGTTTACTTGTATTGTTATTTGTATTGCTACTCGCAGCTTGCGGGAATGGTGGAAATGAAGAAAACACTGCAAATGATGCGGAAGATGCAGACAACGCAACAGAAGATTCATCAGAATCAGTTGAACTTGTGATTGGTGCATCAAGTACGCCACACGCTGAGATTCTAGAGGAAGCAAAACCTTTGTTAGAAGAAGAGGGCATTAACATTACTATTGAAACATACCAAGATTATGTTTTGCCGAATGAAGACTTGGAATCAGGTGCACTGGATGCAAACTTCTTCCAGCATATCCCGTTCCTAGAGCAGACTGTTGCAGATACAGGGTATGATCTAGAGTATATTGATGGTATTCATATCGAACCAATGGGTGTATATTCTCAGAACATCACCAACATTGATGATATTGAAGATGGACAAGAAGTGATCATCAGCCGTTCGATTCCAGACCATGGACGTATCTTATCCTTATTTGAACAACAAGGACTTATCAAATTGGATGAAAATGTTGAGAAATCAGCTGCAACAATTGAAGATATCGTAGAAAATCCTAAAAACATCACATTTTCACCAGATGTAGATCCATTGCTATTACCAGAAATGTATCAATCTGAGCCGGATGCATTGGTTGCAATCAACACAAACTATGCAATTGATGCTGGTCTAAATCCATTGAATGATGCATTGTTCATTGAAGATGAAAACTCTGAATATGTCAACATCATTGCAGTTCGTGGAGAAGACAAAGATGATCCTGCTCTTCAAACGTTAGTGGATGTCCTGCAATCTGAAGAAATTCAGAACTTCATTCTTGAAACTTATGAAGGTGCAGTAGTTCCTGTAGGTGGAAATAACTAAAAACACTGTATTACGAAGAATAAGGAAGCATGAGCTTAAATGTTTATGCTTCCTTTTATTTTTTGACGGGAATTGTAAAGTACGTGTAAAAATCACTCTATACAGGTTTATTCGACCTTTGTGCAGGGAATTGTTCTGTGTTAACATTTTGTTTATCACATTAAAGGAGTGGTTTATTATCAATTCCGATAATAACATGAATTACACAGAAGATATGGAAAAAGCGATGAGTAAAAATCACAGGATGAGCATCGCTGAATATGAGTCTAATCTGTCTAAACGGATGGAAGTAGAACTAAAACGTGAGAAAGAATATCAAGAATCGAAGCAGATTATCGCTGAAGTGGATAGTCAGCTGCATAGATGAAGTGGAAGTTATCTTCAAATGAAAAACACGGAGTCCCAAAGTGGGTTCCGTGTTTTTTGTTCATTTTCGAAATTAATCATTTTTAACTCCGTGAATCGTAAAGCCATCCGTTTCCGACCATTCGGCGTAATATATTTTACTAATATCGTCATAACCTAATTTCCCTAATTGGGTACGCAGCCAGTTCTCATCTTTTTCAATCATGTCAAGAACTTTGTGTTGTACTTTGCCTTCATCAATGACTAAATGAGCAATCGATGTTTCTTTAGGGTTAATTGATAACATATCAGCGGTAACCGGGGATGATTGTTCATGCTTTAGGACGCTTAATTGCCCACTAGTTTCTAATATGGCATATTTTACTTCGCTGATTGTAAATATACCCTGTTGTCTTAACATCGTTCTCAGTTGTTCTGATTCCAAATCGTTTTTTTGCAGAGCATCTATATCAAGCTCTCCCTCATTAATAATGATAGTTGGTTCTCCTTTAATGACGGGTCTGGTCTTATCGAAACGCTGTACAATCTTCTCGATACTATAAATCAGTACAGCCCATAATGTTACAGAATAAAGAACCTGCCAGACTGTAACTTTATCATCATATACCGATTCCTCCACTAATCCCCCAAGTATCAAAAGATAAACAAAATCGAATGGAGTAATCTGTGAGAGTTCTTTCTTACCAAGTAATCGGATAATGGCTAATAATGCGAGCAGACCACAAATAATTTTAACTGTTATTGAAGTTTCCATAGTTGCTTCACCTCTAGAATGTATTCTGTCTAGAATCTGTACCCCTTTTAAAAGAATCTAATCTAACAGACTAAGTAATTGGCTGAGATGTGCAGTTTTTATGTTGAATAGCGAGGGTAAGTGATAGATATATCAATGAAGGAGGGGTTGAATTGACGGCAGAAGTAGCAGTCTTGAATAAACATGGGATTGCCATGGCAGCTGATAGTGCAATTACAAGTGGAAGAGAAGGTATCCAAAAAGTTTATAATACAGCAAATAAGTTATTCGCCCTATCGGAAAAGCATTCTATAGGAATTATGGTATATGGAGCGGCTTCTTTCATGGAGGTTCCATGGGAAGTAATCATCAAATCCTATAGAGAAGTGATATGTGATCGTACTTTTAATCATCTCCATGATTATATGGAAGACTTTTTAAGATTTTTGAATGAAGATGCTCGATTTAAAAATGAAGAAGTTGAAGAAATAATTGTTTATCGCATATTCTCGGATAATCTGAAACGTCTAGTCAAAGAAGTAGAAAAAAAAATGGCTAGTAAAGAACATATGGAAGAGGGCGTAACATCAGAACGTGTAACGAACTGGCTAGATTCATGCGCAGGTCGGATGATTCAATCCTATAGAAAGCAAAGGAAATGGTTTATTGAATTTGAAGAAGCAGCTTTTAAAGAAAGATTTAGTTCTGTTGTAAATGAAGTTATCGATGAGTTGATTCGTTATGACATCCCTGATGAATTAATTGAAAAGCTTCACGAACTGGCTTATGAGGCAACGGTGAAGGATTATTTCAGTGTGGGAAGTACCGGATTTGTTATTGGAGGATACGGTGATGAAGAAATATTCCCCCAGCTATTAAACTATAGACTGGAAGGATTTGTGTTTGGGCAGTTGAAATATAAAAAATTAAAGGATAAAAAAATAAGTTATACGACAGACAAGGATGATGGGACAGCCTCGATTACAGCTTTTGCCCAAAGAGATATGGTAGATTCCTTCATCAAAGGAATCGAGCCGAATATGGAAGATGTGATTTTCCGAATCATTTCTAGCGTAATAAAAAACTATCACGATCAGATTCAAAAAAATCTTCGAATTGAATTTACCGAAGAAGAGGTTACTAAATTACAGAAAATGGGTAAAGAAGTGTATGATTCGATGGAAATTGCTGTAAAGGAATATCAAGAAAAGAATTATGTTGAGCCGCTGCTTGGGGTAGTACGCTCCCTGCCTAAGGAAGAATTGGCAGATATGGCAGAAGCCCTCGTGTCATTAACTACGTTTAAAAGAAGAGTGACAAGAGCAACTGAATCCGTCGGTCCCCCTATTGATGTCGCAGTTATTACTAAGGGAGACGGCTTTGTCTGGAAGAAGCGGAAAAGTTATATTGATCCACAAATCAACTCGCGATTATAGAGTTTGAAAGGGGAGAAGAATATCTTTCCTAAGGAAAAAAATTCAACAAAAGAAGGATATTTTCATTTAGCACCCGAGGATCGATTGGAATTTGAATTGGAAAATCAAGAAAAAGAAGAGAAAGAAATCATTACAGAGAAAGTATTTGATAGACTTAAGGAAAAAGATAGCCAATAAGGACCTTAAATTCAAGTTTAAGTATTATTAAAAATATTAAATCTAGAAAATTTATTTTCGTTTTATGTTTGAAATTCTATTATATGTGGAAAGCAATAAATGAAAGGCAAGATAATCACATCATGAAAGGAGTTTTTACAAATGGCTAAAAACAACAATAATGGTAAGATGTCTCGTAAGCCCGAACTAAGAAATTTTATAATAGAAGCAACTAAAATTAAAAACAGAAACGCCAAATAATCGTGAATCTGAGATGTTTTAAACAGATTTACGGTTATTTTATTTTTTTGCACATGTTGCTTGAATCGCCTTCGACCAAGGCATGTACTTATTTAAAGTTTCTGGC
>NZ_JBHUDE010000113.1:0-7455 GCF_042678205.1 Oceanobacillus luteolus | reverse complement strand
TGGTGCAGAAGGGAAACCCATTCAGTGGGCCTTTTAGGCCGAGGCCGGTAATAGAGGCTTTCAGCCGCAGAGCAAACCACCAGTTCACACTGGTGGTTTTGATTTTAAGCAAAAATCCTCTTGCAAGGACAATACAAATTGCTCACAAAGTAATTGGGGGAGTCTCTTCTGAAGGTCCGCAGCCCCCGATACACCTTCGCTTTCTGTGGGCGGCTGGTGAGCCTCCTCAGGCGAAGCGCCTTGCGGGGTCCCACCTCTGCCTATCCTCCCACAGGAGTCTCCGGTGTATCGTGGGCTGCTCCCAGGAAATATGTTATTTGGTGCATTGAATAAATGGAATTCAAATATTTATTAATACTTTTGCATAAATCCTATATCAAACAATCGAATCACACGGCGGATTACTCTATAAATATGCTGTGAATTTCTTCATAATTCAATGTACCTAATTTAGCCTTAGCAGGTAGCAGTCCAAATACCCCGAGCCTCCTGATGGAGGCTCACGGGACCCTGCGGTAAGCTAGAGGTGTTTGGACTGCGGACTTCGAAGAGAAGAGGATATCCACGGAATTTACTTAATCAGCACTCAACTTATTATCCTCCTTATATAATAAACTAAAAAAGTTTTTCTGGATAAAAATCCTTTCATATTGTCATACTAAAAAAAAAAGATAGTTAAAAGGTTGATGATGCGATGACCAAAACACTCTATTTACGTATGAAAAGAAATTTAAATTTACAGGAGTATAAGCATTTGCATCTTAAAGATATTGCTTATATCGCAGCCCCTGAAGAATTACAAAGCATTTTAGAAAACAAACCAATCTATCGTATGAGCAAAAAAGACAATAATATCATAGTAATCGACTCATTTTTAATTATTAAAGAGTTGATGGCAGAGTATAAGGAGTTAGATGTCCAATCAGTTGGACCAGCTCAGACAGTAATTCGTATTGAGACAAAAAAGAAAAAAGCAAACTTATTCATTGCTGTTGTAATTTGGATTTTATTATTTATTGGAACAGCGATGACAATTATGAATTTCCATTATGATGTAAGCATGCAAGAAGTGCAGCAAAAGCTGCATTATATATTGACTGGGGTAGAGAATGAATTCCCTCTTTGGATCCAGGTTCCATATTCTCTTGGATTAGGTATTGGAACCTTATTGTTTTTCAACCACTGGTTCAACAAACGTTTTAATGAAGAACCGAGTCCCTTAGAGGTGGAAATTGAGAATTATCAGGCTGATGTAGATCAATATTTAATATTGCACGAGAACAGGATAGATGAAAGAAGTTAGTCTATACCTCATTCAGATATTTGTTGGTTTCAGTGGTGGAATTGTAGTAGGGACCGGGTTTGTAGCATTCATCACCGTGCTGAGAATCATTCCACGTTTAATTCAATTAAGCAAAACAGAAAAATTGATAAAAGTATATATTGCAAGCATCATTCTCGGTTTGATCTTTGGTACTTATCTCTCATTCTTTGATGTGAGTTGGAGCGAGCCAATTCTCCTGCTTGTATTATGGGGGCTCTTCCATGGAGTATTCAATGGAATGCTTGCAGCAGCGCTGACAGAGATACTAAATGTATTTCCAATTCTATTAAGACGTGTTCGGGTCGATGGTTTTTTATTATGGCTACTGATGGCCGTAATGTTTGGAAAAATAATTGGTTCACTATTTCAATGGTTATATTTTGTTACAGTTTAGTGACTATCTGGAGTTGAATAGGATGGGTAATAAAATACGTGTTTATCATGAATTGAAGAAAAACGAGGAATATATGCGGAAACGCTTAGGTTTGGGCGTTTCCTATGATGTTGAATTTAGAGAACTTATCATATTAGAAAGAAAGATACAACTTTATTCTGTTAATGGATTATGTGATGGAGGCAATGTTCAAGAAATAATAAAAGAATTATTGAATCTTAATGAACGCGAAAGAAATAAAGAGGAAGTTCCAGCAATCTTAACGAATAGGTTAGTTCATCAACAGGTAACTAAGCTAAAAACATTAGATGAGTCCGTCGATGAACTACTATCGGGCTTAATCGTGATTTTTGTTGATGGATACGATGAGTCTTTTGCCATCGATTCAAGAAGTTATCCAGGAAGATCACCTGAAGAACCTGATACAGAACAAGTCATTCGCGGATCGAGAGATGGCTATACGGAAAATATTGTTGAAAATACTGCATTAACAAGAAGAAGATTACGGGATGCTAGATTACGTAATGAAATGATGAAGGTCGGTGAGCGTTCGAAAACAGATGTATGTATCAGTTATATAGAGGATATAGCGAGTGAAGGTCTTGTGGATTTAATTAAAAAGCGTATTAAGGAGGTTGAAATAGACGGCCTTTCAATGGCAGATAAATCATTAGAGGAATTTATTGTTGAAAGAAAGTGGAATGTTTTTCCGCTTGTACGCTATACAGAGAGACCAGATGTTGCAGCCAATCATTTACTGGAAGGACATGTATTAGTGACAGTGGACTCCTCGCCAAGTCTCATTATTCTCCCGACCACGTATTTCCATCATTTGCACCATGCGGAGGAATATCGCCAATCTCCTGTATTCGGGACATTTGTTAGATGGATTAGATTTCTAGCAGTATTCGCATCGTTATTTTTACTACCTTTATGGTTACTATTTGTTATAGAACCACAATTGCTACCAAAAGCAATTTCTTTTATCGGACCAAATGATGAAGGTAATATTCCGATTGTCATACAAATAATTCTTGCAGATATTGGTATTGAATTTCTTCGTATGGCAGCTGTTCATACTCCTACGCCCTTATCTACTGCAATGGGTTTAATTGCAGCAGTCTTAATTGGTCAGATCGCCATCGATGTAGGGCTGTTCACTGCAGAGGTCATCCTCTATGTAGCAATAGCAGCAGTAGGAGCTTATGTAACGCCAAGTTATGAACTGGGTACAGCGAATAAGCTGGCAAAGTATTTCTTACTAATTACCACGGCAATTTTTGATGTAGCTGGGTTTGTCATTGGAATTACATTGATCGTACTATTTGTCGTATCTAGAAAATCGTTGAAAACTCCATATTTTTGGCCGGTAATTCCATTTAATCCAACCGCGTTGCTCCATATAATATTCCGGATTCCAGTTCCATATTCAAATACGCGACCAAGTATTGTTCATCCTAAAAATAATTATCGACAACCTGTCAAATAAACTTGAAAGCGAACAGGAATAGTGTTCGCTTTCAAGTTTTTTTAAGCATTGTCCTTTTGTTTTCCTCTTTAATATGATAAAGTAATCTATATTTTACTAAATCGGAAACTGGGGGAAACCAAATTATGATAATTAATCATCATCCGTTTAGCACAAATGATAAGGGTAACTTAGTGATTGGCGGTGTGGATAGTTTGACACTTGCTGAAAAGTATGGAACCCCACTTTATGTTTATGATGTTGGAATCATTCGTAAAAATGCTAGAAGCTTCATCAAAGCTTTCGAAAACCTCGACGTTAAAGCAAAAGTAGCATACGCAAGTAAAGCTTTCTCTTGTATTGCTATGGTTCAAGTCGCTAATCAAGAAGGATTATGCCTTGATGTCGTATCGCAAGGTGAATTATTCACTGCGCTGGAAGCTGGATTTCCATCAGAACGCATTCATATGCATGGAAACAATAAAAGTCGGCATGAATTAAAGATGGCGATCGATCACCAAATCGGTTGTATTGTAATTGATAATTTTTACGAAATCCAGCTTCTTGAGGAGCTTCTTCAGCAAGAAGGAAAAACAATGGATGTTCTCCTTCGTGTGACGCCAGGAGTGGAACTAAACACTCATCAATACATCATGACTGGGAATGAAGACTCCAAATTTGGATTCAATATCGTCAATGGTCAAGCTGATCAAGCTTTCCAGCTACTTCACAATCATAAACATATTCGTCTGAAGGGTCTACATTGTCATATTGGTTCGCAAATATTTGAGACAGAAGGATTCAAAGTCGCTGTAGATCTTTTGTTTGAACAGATTGAAAAGTGGTTAGACAGGGATGGTTTTAAACCGCAAGTTTTAAATCTTGGTGGTGGATATGGAATCCGCTATACAGAGATTGACAATCCTCTAGAATATAATGTGTACGTTGATGAGATAGTCGAGGCAGTTAAGAAGAATAGTGAGCGATTAAACATTTTAATGCCGGAAATATGGATTGAACCAGGAAGATCTATTGTCGGCAACGCAGGAGTATCATTGTATACAGTTGGGTCTTCTAAAGAGATCCCTGGAATTAGAAATTATATTTCTGTGGATGGTGGAATGGCGGATAATATTCGTCCGGCTCTTTATGAAGCGAAGTATGAAGCAGTCATTGCGAATAAAGCTACAGTAAAGCCAATTGAAAAAGCCTCTATCGCTGGGAAAGCTTGTGAATCTGGAGATATGCTCATTTGGGATCTGCCACTTCCAGAAACAGAGCCTGGAGACATATTGGCTGTCTTTGCAACAGGAGCTTACGGATACGCAATGGCAAGTAATTATAACCGCTTGGCCAAACCCGCAGTGGTATTTGTTGAGGATGGGACAGACAAACTTGTAGTAAAGGGAGAAACGGCTGAAGATATTATTAAAAATGATTTATCCTATGAATAAAAGGAGATTTCTTTTCAAGGACTGCTTGTAATGGTAAACTATACAAGATAATGAAATTATAAAGGAGCGTTTATGCATGGCTAAAACAGGCTATATTTTAATGGAAAACGGGGAAAGAATAGAGTTGGAATTCTTCCCGGAAGAAGCACCAAACACGGTAAAAAACTTTGAAGAACTTGCCAATTCTGGCTTCTATGATGGAGTGACGTTCCACCGAGTAATTCCTGGATTTGTAAGCCAGGGAGGAGATCCTACTGGTACAGGTGCAGGAGGCAGCGGTAAGACGATCAAATGTGAAACGGAAGGTAATCCGCATAAGCATGAAGCTGGAGCACTTTCCATGGCGCATGCAGGTAAAGATACTGGTTCAAGCCAATTTTTCTTAGTACATGAGCCACAGCCGCACTTGGATGGTGTACATACTGTCTTCGGAAGAATTACATCAGGATTGGACATCGCGAGAAGTATGAAGAATGGCGATGTCATGAAAGAAGTTCGAGTAGCAGAATAATTTCAAATTTCGTATAATTGTGTTGTTTCCTAATTGAAATAGGCAGAACTTGATACTGAAGAGCTCCATCCACTTATTTCATTTGACAAACTTAAATTAAAGTGCCATAAATATATATATGTCTAGAAGGCAGTTATCCATTATAATGAACTCAAGATGAATCTTAGTAGATTAATGAGGGGTTAATATGTTAATTCGTTATAAGAAAAATATGGAGAAAATTGCTATGGGCTTATTATCCTTTATGCCGGATGACAAAAAGGATGTAAAAAAGCTCCAGCAATACATTAAAGAGTATGAAACAAATCCGGATTGGCATTTATATTTATGGAGAAATGATGAGGATATACTGGGGGCTATAGGCCTCAGGATAGAGGATGGAATTCATGCTGTAATCCAAGACTTGTCTGTCAACCCATCGCATCGGAATTTGGGGATTGGAAAAAAATTAGTTCAGGAAATCAAACGATTATATAGCGAAAAGTATATCGTCTATCCTAGTGAACAGATAAGACAATTTTACGAAAAATGTAATGCTGAAAACTAGTAAAAGCCAGCCCCAATACTGGGCTGGCTTTTACACCTGCTTTAATCGCAGTCAACCTTAATGCTAGTAATGAATTACATTACATGGTTTAGAACCATGCTGCCCCTACGATAATTAAAAGTATGAACAGCACGACAATTAGAGCAAAGCCTCCTGCGAAGCCGCCACCGTAACCACCACTCATAACTTAAACCTCCCTTATTTGATACATAGGTAATCAAGTCAGTAATGCTTTTTGACTTTACTTACGATATAGCTTATGTACACCGTGGAAATTTGTTTGGGCAGATTACTGAAATTTTTAAAGAGATTTTTAGAAAGGTTGAGGACAATGCAAGAAGCTTATAAGGTGAAGTTAGAGCAATTTGAAGGTCCTCTTGACTTATTGCTTCATTTAATTAAGCAATATGAAATTGATATTTACGATATTCCAGTAGCAGAAATCACAAAACAATACATGGAATATATTTATACGTTTGAAAAATTGGAGTTAAATATCGCAAGTGAATATCTTGTAATGGCTGCAACCCTTGTTGCCATTAAAAGTCAAATGCTTTTACCTAAACAGGAAGTGACAGAAGAAGTAGACGAATATATGGAAGATCCCAGAGAAGAGTTAATGCAGCGCTTGATTGAGTATCGTAAGTTCAAAGAAGCGGCAGAAAAGCTAAAAGAAAAAGAAGGAGAGGCGACACATACTTATACTCGCCCCCCAATGGGCTTTAAAGACTTACTTATCGAGAAGCCACCTGTTGTTCCAGGGGATGTAACGATTTATGATATGATCGGTGCACTTGGAAAAATGCTTGAAAGAAAAAAGTGGAACGAGCCATTAGATACAAAAGTACAACGGGCAGAGATTCCGATTGATGAAAGAATGCGCGACGTGCTTACAATCGTTAAACGTGCAAAAAGTGGAGTACGATTTGATGAACTGTTTACTGTTCCTTCCAAGTCTCATATTGTCGTTACTTTTCTAGCGCTACTGGAGCTGATGAAGGAAAAACAGGTATACTGCAAACAAACAAAGCATTTTGATACGTTATATTTGTATGCAATGGAGGAATGAAAGTGGAAATAGGTCATTATAAAGCCGTAATCGAAGGATTGCTTTTTGCGTCTGGAGATGAAGGAATCACCATTAAACAATTGTGTAAAGTGCTGGATATATCAGAAGCAACTGCAACCCATATTATCGAAGAGTTGAAATATGATTACGAAAATACAAATAGAGGACTTCTTATCATGGAAGCAAATGATGCTTTGCATCTTACAACAAAACCAGAACATAGTGAGTACTTCAAAAAATTATTGGAGACACCACAAACAAATAAAATGTCACAGGCGGCACTGGAGACCCTTGCAATTATTGCTTACAGGCAACCAATTACCCGTGCTGAGATTGAAGAAATCAGAGGAGTCAAGAGTGATGGTCCTGTACAAACTTTGATTAATCGCTCGCTCATCGAGGAAATGGGAAGAAAAGAAACAGTGGGTCGTCCTATATTATTCCGTACAACAAAAGATTTTTTGACTTATTTTGGATTAACTTCGCTTGAAGAGCTGCCACCTTTACCTGAGTCCGATGAGGAAGACATGAATAGTCAGGAAGTCGATTTATTCTTTGAAAAATTTAATGATGAGATGGATAACAAGGGAGTGTAAAATAAACTGTGTAAGTGAGAGAGCGTACGGCTCTTGCTTCGCAGTTTATTTTTTTATTGTTAGAATAAACATATAAGATTGGGAGGTTATTC
>NZ_JBHUDE010000112.1:0-7411 GCF_042678205.1 Oceanobacillus luteolus | reverse complement strand
TCAAAAAGGGACCTTTGTTTTAGGTCCCTTTTTGAGATTTTTGGTGCTGATGATGCGGGAAGTAATATTACTGACCAGCTCCACCGCCGCTACCTCCACCACCTTCGCCGCCACCACCGCCGCCTCCACTGCTTCCTCCACCTTCACTACCTCCACCACCGCTTTGCTTCGCTTGTTCTTCTGCGGCTTTTAGTAGGATTTCTTGGATTTTTGCTTGGAAGAGAGGAGTTTCAAGTGTTTGTTGAATGGTTTCTTCTAGGTGGGAGCGAAACTGTTGGCTTTTTAATGTAGACAATATCAATGCAGACATTTCTGGATTTTGTAAGAGCTCTAATATTTTCCCTTGATATTCTGCATCATTCATTAGGTCTTTCAACCATTTCGTTTGTTCATCCTTGATTGCTTCTGTATATCCTTGTACAAACTTCGGATCTTCAAATAATGATTTCCACATTTCTTTACCTTTATCACTTACCAGCGTCTCGTTAATGGCTGACTTTACGACATCCGACTGGATGACAAGTTCTTCCTTTAACTTCTCGTCCTTTAGCATTTCTGCTAATGTTTTTTTACCATCTTCAGTCTGTAAAATGTCAACGACCATTTTTTTGGTCTTTTCATAATCTGTTTGCTCTTGGCTTTGGCCGTTAGCTCCACAGGCCGTAAGAAATATAATGAATATAATGAGAAGAAATGATTTTTTCATCATTGTCCTCCTTTCTCATCATTTAAAGCACTCACGGTATAAATATTATGAGTGACAAATTTAATAACTATGCATACAAAATGAGGTAAAATGCCATCGTTCGTGTTAAAATACAATCATACGCACGGAAAATGTAGGAGGATTCACGTTGAATATTCGTAAACTGATAAAGTTTTTATTTAATACGTTGATAATAGGTGGACTAGCCGGGTTAATTATTAGCTTTTTTATTAAATGGGATACGTATATGATGTACCTTAACCCAATCAATTGGATGGAAATCATAGGCTTATTGACTTTCTTTGCGGGGTTGGGATTCACTTTTGCTGTCGTTAGTATGACTGGTTATTTTGCATATCTTTATATCCATCGGTTTGGAATCAGTTTATTCCGTTCCTTTTGGCCAACTGTACAGATATTGCTGGTTGCATTTATATTATTTGATTTAATTTATTTCCCATACCGAGGGTCTGATGGAGAAATAGGTATATATTGGTTAATCCTTGGTAGCTTGCTGTTCTTCGGTTTTTCTTGGATTGTTGCCAAGATAAAACAAAAAGAAACGAACAAATCTGCTTTCATTCCGACATTGTTCTTTATGATTGTGATTACAACGGTCGAGTGGACTCCAGCATTAATTGCTGAGGGTACCGATTATGTTTGGCTGATGTTCGCACCACTTCTTGCATGTAACACCTATCAAATCATTGGCTTACATCGTATTGCCAATCGTGTAGACGGTAAATCGAAGAAAGACCCAGCGAGAAGAGAATCTGCCGCTAAAAAGAATATGAAGCATACTGCAACATCAAAAGCTTAAATAAAATAGCTGAGTCTATAAAAAGACTCAGCTTTTATTTATAAGCAAACGTTTTATGAGAATAATACGAAGAAGGAATTCCATTTTTCGGTGAATTAGGACAGATGATGGACTTTAGGAGGAATGATTTGGAATGAGAGAAAATCAGCCGCAATTGGAAGTGAGGAAGAAAAAGCTCATTGAAGTAGATGGATATACATTTAAAGATTTAAATGGGAACGGAAAACTGGATCCTTATGAAGATTGGCGTTTAAGTCCGGAGGAGAGGGCAAGAAATCTAGTGTCTTTGATGAACATTGATGAAAAGATCGGTATGATGCTGATTAATTCTCGGAGGATGGGACTTTACCAAGAGGATAAAAGCAAGACGAGCCATGATGGAATCTTGGATGAGGCAATTGTGGAAAAAGGTGAAAGCATCTTTGCTACGAGTAAAGTATACGGAACGACACATACAATAGAGGAAAGACATTTACGGCATTTTATCTTACGTGATAATTTTAGTCCTTCTGAAACCGCAGAATGGATTAATACGATGAATGAAGTTGCAGAGGGAACCCGCCTAGGCATTCCAGTTTTAGTTGCGTCGAACTCACGAAATGAAAACGGTGAGTCGATTTTTGGAATGAACGACGCAATTGGTATTTTTTCCACTTGGCCGGGTACACTGGGTCTGGCTGCAGCTGCAATGGGTGAAATAAGAAATGGGGGAGATGCATCCCTAATCAATGAATTTGCAAGGATTGCGAAGAAGGAATGGAATGCGACCGGCTTAAGAAAAGGGTATATGTATATGGCAGATGTCGTTACAGACCCAAGATGGCAGCGTACCTATGGAACGTTTGGAGAGGATCCGGAATTCGTTTCTGATGTGATTGGTCGAATCATCGACGAGTTTCAGGGGGAAGCATTAGATCAGAGTAGTATCGCTATGACAACAAAGCATTTTCCGGGTGGCGGTGCCAGGGAAAATGGGTTTGATCCACATTATAAAGAAGGGAAATGGAATATTTACCCGACCCCAGGCAGTTTAGAGAAATATCATTTACCTCCTTTCCAAGTGGCTGTTCAACATGGCACTTCTTCCATTATGCCTTATTATTCCATACCAAGTATTAAAAATAGTGTTGTTCAAGAATTCGAAGGAGAAGAAATCCCGTTTGAAGAGGTTGGTTTTGCCTTCAACTACTATTTCTTAAAGCATATTTTACGTGACAAATTAGGGTTTGAGGGATATATCAATAGTGACAGCGGGATAGTCAATAACATGAGTTGGGGTGTAGAAGATAAGAGTATTGCAGAACGGTTTGCAAAAGCGGTTAATGCTGGTACGGATATCGTTGCCGATACAAATGATATTGAGAATCTGAAAAAAGCTTACGAAAATGGCTGGATCAGTGAAAGACGATTTGACGAAGCGAATGTGAAATTGCTTACGGAAATGTTTGCTCTTGGATTATTTGATGACCGGACGTACAATTCTCCTGAAAAAGCGGATGAAGTGGTAAGTACAAAGGAACATTGGGATAAAGCATATGAGGCACATAAGAAGTCCGTTACAATATTAAAAAACACGAATAACACGTTGCCATTAACCTCTGAGAGTCTAGCTGGAAAGAAAGTATACGTCCAAGCTTATCATAAGGACAAAAAATCTGTGGGAATTTATCAGAAGGAGGCTCTCGAAGCTGTCGGTGAATTGGATGCATTTACAATAACCGACAATTATGAAGAGGCTGAGATTGCAATTCTTTTCCTTCAACCGAAATCAGGTGCATATTTTGATGCGACACCAGGATTATTAGAACTTGAACTTACTGAAGATAAAGAGTTACAGGCGTTGGATGGAAGAGTTTACAATGAAACAACATTAAGTGACATTGCCCACCTAAAACTCGTTGCGGAAGATGTGAAAGGCCGCGGAGGTAAAGTAATCATCAGTTTGAATATCATCCTTCCTTGGATCCTTGGAAATGTTGAACCTTTAGCAGATGCTTTAGTTGCAGGATATGACACTTTTTATAAAGCTCAGATAGAAGTAATGATGGGCAATCATAAACCATCGGGGGTACTACCACTAACTTTACCCGCAAGTGAAAAAGTAATTGCAGTCGATGAAGATGGCAACTGTATTACACTGAATGACGTACCAGGTTATGATAAAGACAAATATCTACCTGAAGGTATGAGTTATGCTTATAGGGATAGTGATGGAAACATTTATAGACTTGGACATGGACTAACCTATGAAGCATAAAAAAGCGCCAGACACATGTAAGTGTTCTGGCGTTTTTTTATGCTTCCAACTTTATTAAATCATCTTCATTGGTTACATCTTCATCAATAATGGAATTAATACTTCTATACTCCTCATGGTTTGTGATTACAATCGGTGTAACTGTTTGATAACCTGCATCTGTGATTCTGTTTATGTCGAATTCAATTAAAACGTCTCCCTGCTCCACCTTATCCTCTTGTTTAACAAGGGATCTAAAGTATTGTCCCTTCAAATTCACTGTATCAATTCCAATGTGGATGAGTATTTCTGCCCCACTATTAGAAGTCATGGCAATTGCATGTTGACTGGGAAACAAGGTTGTCACTACGCCATCAGCAGGAGCGTATACTTTTCCTTCGGCCGGTTCAATTGCAACGCCTCTCCCAACCATATTAGTTGCAAAAAGGGGTTCGTTTACGTCAGAAAGTGAAACAGTTCTTCCGATGATGGGGCTTGTAATGGTTTCTGATTTAATTGTGACAACCATATCTTTATAGGAAGCATCAGACTTCGTTTGAAAGCCAAAAGTCAAGGTTAACAATAGTCCAACTCCAAATGCTACGCCTGTCCCGACCAAATGCAGACCGATTGGTGAAAAAGCAGGAATAGAGAGTGCGCTTGGAAGTACAAAGTCATTCATAACAATTCCAAAGCTTCCATTAAGTGCTCCACCAATTGCTCCGGCTATCACTACATATACTAAAGCTTTCCTGAAGCGGAGGAGTATCCCGTAGTAAATCGCTTCGGTTGTACCTGCTAAACTACCAGGGAGGATTCCGCTGGCTGCTAGGGAGCGTAATGCATTATCTTTTGTCCGGATAAATACTCCAATTGCGACACCAATTTGGGCGAATACTGCAGGGGCAGCCATTCCAATTATCGGATCTGGTCCATTTGCAAGATTCGCGATTGCCAGAGGGATGATTGTCCAGTGTAAGCCGGCAATAGTAAGGAATGTCCAAGCCCCACCTAGTACCGCACCAGCCAACAATCCGCTGCGGCCGCTTAGGAAGCTGATGGTCGATCCTAAACCTTCACCTACTAGAGTGCCGAAGGGGCCAAAGACAAGTAACGTCAATGGAACTAATAGTGTAAGAGAGATCAATGGGTTGATAAACATTTGAATATCTTTATAGATGATTCTTTTTAATAATTTTTCCAGCGCAGCATAAACAAAAATAGCAATGAATATGGGAAATACTGTGGAGGAGTAGTTCGCTAAACTAATCGGTAAACCTAAAAAATGCATGGAGTCTACCCCGCCATTGACTAAATTAATGATATCTGGGGTTAACAGCGCTCCACCTATTGCCCCACCGACATAACCATTGGCACCGAGTTTTAAGGGAATTGTGATTCCAAGAAAAATAGGAAGGAAATAAAAGATGGAATTACCAGCAGCCGACAATGCTATATACGTTCCGCTATCTGAAGACAGCCAGTCCGCTGAAATGGATATGGATAAGGCCGCTTTTAATAGTCCCGCTCCAGCTAGGACCCCTATAATTGGTGCAAAACTGCCGGATATGATGTTCAATACTTTAGTTAGTCCCGTTTCCTTTTGTGTCGTGTTT
This sequence comes from Oceanobacillus luteolus, assembly GCF_042678205.1. Taxonomy (NCBI): domain Bacteria; kingdom Bacillati; phylum Bacillota; class Bacilli; order Caryophanales; family Bacillaceae; genus Oceanobacillus; species Oceanobacillus luteolus. The sequence goes on along the minus strand of NZ_JBHUDE010000112.1, from coordinate 2,033 downwards.
TGATCACTCATCGTCAAACTCTTTTTCGGATAATGTCATAATTATGGTATTTAAAGGAATGATAGTACCTGTAATCCCCTATGTGAATGAATAGATTAGCCGATGAAGGACTTTATATAAGTAAGTGCTATATTTGTTGTTGCTAAAATATCATCAACTGCTATAAAGATTTCCCATCTCCCTTAACTACAATACATATCTTTTGCCAAGTGGAGGGAATATATCGCCTTTAAGTATGCAATAGTTCAAACTGAATCCAAGAGTATGAAATATAATAATAAAGCATACCGTTTCTAAAAAATAAAAGCCAGGTGATTTATCACCTGGACGATTGAAAGTTTATTCTATAATTTCAATTTCCGCATGAGCTTGACTAATCAGTTCGCTAATAGGTACAAACTCGAGACCTTTATTTTTTAATCCTGGTAGGATAGTTTCAAGTGCTGGAGCAGTCCGTGTAGCAGAATCAGAAGCGTGAAGCAGGATAATGTCTCCATTTGTAGTATTTTTCATCACTTCATCTACAATTTCTTCGGTAACAGGTTTGTCCCAATCATTTGGGCTCACATTCCAGTGAACAACCTCGAATCCCATTGATTTGGCCAAGTCGAGTACCTCTTCGTTAAAATGACCACTTGGTGTGCGGAGAAGTTTCATATCTTCAAATCCAAGCTTTCCAAATACTTCTTGCGCGTGAAATAAGTCGCGTCTAACTTCTTCAATATCCTGATCTAAATAGCTTTTGTATCTGTAGCCGAGCATTCCGATTTCGTGTCCATCCTCAGTAATCTTCTCGATGATGGCGGGATGGCGCTCTGCCCATTCACCACTCAAAAAGAATGTTGCTTTTACGTTTTCATCTTTTAATGTTTCTAAAATATCATGAACCTTTTCATCTCCCCAACTGATGTTGAAGGTAAGAGCGATATTAGGTTCTTCTGCGCTTCCCTTTGTGAATGCTACATCTTCACTGGCATTCCCCCAAAGAGTAAAGTTCGATTGTAAGAGAAAAATACCGGCAACAAATAAAATCATGGCACCAACTGTAACAAACCTTCTTCGTCGATTGAATTTCAAAACGTAAAAATGATCCACATTCGTTCCTCCTTGCATAGCTTGTCTTATTTGATTATATGAAAGGGAACGGTAAATATGATTAGCTGTAACGCAGCGATGAAATGAAAAAAGTTAAAAAAATGGGTTGAATAATAGTGGGAATTGGGAATAGAACAATGTGACAGAAATACAAACATCTCTCAAAAACCGATGATTCTCTACATAGATTTTGTATAATTATCGTAGATGATCCCCTATGTTGTCGGCAGCAAATTAATTAATTTATGGAATATATATGATTTGGGGTGAACAAGGTGTTAGGACTATTAATAAATGAAATGGAACAAAAGGAGATAGAGTATCTGATTAAAAGAGAATTGGAAGAACTCTTATTGGATCTAGAAGACAGCAGAATTGATTCGGTTACCAAGAAGTCGATGAGAAAAAGGTATCAGAAACTTTTCCAACTCTTACTACGTGTAGCGAATAGAGAAGAATGTCTTCCGTATATACCGGCAAGGAACATATAGGCTAAGTGTTAGGGCTTCTTGAAAGAAGTCCTATTTTATTTTCTAATATATATGACGTTGGTAACATTTAGAGTTTACTTATGACAAATATTTTTAAAAAATGTCTTGCACATGTAAAATAATTGTGATATAGTAATTTTTGTTGCGAATTTAATACATTTTGTCAACACGAATGTTGAATTAAGTTGTCCATCAAACAATGATAAAAAACTTAAAAAAACATGTTGACAATTAATCGGAAACATGATAAATTTAAATTCGTCGCAAAAAACGACAAACGTTATATTGCTCTTTGAAAACTGAACAAAACAACCAGTATGTCAAGCGAGGTCACGTGAGTGACCAAGCATAAACTTAATAAGAAAACCCCGTTTTCTTATTAAACAACAGCTAAGTTTTTTCAAACACTTTTATGGAGAGTTTGATCTTGGCTCAGGACGAACGCTG
>NZ_JBHUDE010000111.1:0-7392 GCF_042678205.1 Oceanobacillus luteolus | reverse complement strand
TAGGCACGCCGCCAGCGTTCGTCCTGAGCCAAGATCAAACTCTCCATAAAAGTGTTTGAAAAAACTTAGCTGTTGTTTAATAAGAAAACGGGGTTTTCTTATTAAATTTATGCTTGGTCACTCACGTGACCTCGCTTGACATACTGGTTGTTTTGTTCAGTTTTCAAAGAGCAAATATTTTGTTGCCGTTCGTAACGGCGACTTTTCTAATATAACACGAATGATATTTCCTGTCAACAACTTTTTTCAAAGTTATTTTATCGCTTTGTCGAATGTTGTACTCGTTTTTGGCGACGCTTATTAATTTACCATGTTATATTATAATTGTCAACGCGAAATTCAAATTCGAAATTATCACTTTAATCCCTCTGCCACGATTAAATTTTTCCTTCTATATATAGGACAACTTATCGTTCATTTCAAATGCCATAAAAAATAAAGATTCCTTTTAATAACCCTTCTTTTTAATCCAACTTAATAAAAGTAATCCTCCTCGTTTTATTAAAATTCAACACTTGCTTGTTCAATTAAGTAGGAATTCATCACATGTTCTTAGTCTTTTATTCTTCTACTTAATAGAAAATATGCTATACTACAATGGAAGATAAGGGAGGAATTTATGAGGTTATGGCACAACTGAAGTACTCAAATAAAATAAATAAAATCCGTTCATTTGCCCTGATATTGATCTTTGGTGGAATCCTGCTCATGTATGTAGGTCTACTCTTTAAACAAAAAGAATGGGTCATGATTATATTCTTTATATTGGGACTGCTGGCAATCTTTTTAAGCTTGATTGTTTATTTATGGATCGGCACGCTTTCCTTAAGAGCAATCCCGATTATATGTCCGAGTTGTGAGAAGCCGACTAAAATGCTAGGCCGTGTAGATGCTTGTATGCATTGCAAACAGCCGCTTACATTAGATCAAGACTTAGAAGGTAAAGAATTTGACGAGAAATATAACAAACGGAGTTATGCGAAATCCAAAGAGCAAAATACGTAACAAAAAAACCACACGAATTATCGCTGTGGTTTTTTATATCGAGATTAAATTAATGCTGTTGTGCCTCCACTGATTTACAATCTTCGCAAATACCATACAGTTCTAGGCGATGATGGCTAATATCGAAACCTGCCACCTGCTCAGCTAAAGATTCTACTTCTTCGAGTGTCGGATAGTGGAAGTCTACAATTTTCCCACAATCATTGCAAATAATATGGTAGTGGTCAGAAGTATTGCAATCGAAACGGCTAGATGAATCTCCATACGTCAATTCACGGACGAGACCAATTTCTTTTAATACGCGTAAATTATTATAAACCGTTGCAACACTCATATTAGGAAATTTGCCTTCAAGAGCTTTGTATATATCATCTGCTGTAGGATGAGTCATCGCATTGAGAAGGTATTCAAGAACCGCATGACGTTGTGGTGTAATTCGGACGCCTGATTCTTTTAATGTGTCAATTGCATCACGTAATCTCTTTTCAGACATCGCTAACAACCTCACTTTCGCTAGATAATGGCATTCAATAATATTATTAAATAATAATCTTTATAATTAGTTTATCGTTATTAGCTAGTCTAGTCAATATAAGTAACTTAAGAATAGTAATAATCCTCTTCCATTTATCTAAATTTCATTTAATATCCTAGTGACAAATCAATTTTATTTACAAATTCACCTTCATTATCCTCATATACGGTTAAATTGGTTTTAAAGATTTCTAATGCCCGCTTTACGTATTCAGGAGATGAGCCAGATATATGTGGGGTAATCGTTATATTTTGTTCTTTCCAGAAGGGATGCTCTGTCGGTAGTGGTTCTTCTTCAAACACATCTAAGACTGCATGTTGAATTTGCCCTTCTCGGACAGCCTGTAATAAATCATCTTCATCTAATACATTTCCACGCCCCATATTCAAAAACACCGCAGATTGTTTCATTGCTTTAAAATGATTATGAGTTAACAACCCTGCCGTTTCTTTTGTGCTCGGAAGGACGGAAACAATTAAATCCGCTTCAGGTAAAATGTCCAATAGCTCGGAAGTTTTATATACTTCATCAAAATGCTCTACCGTTTTCCCGCTCCTTGAAATACCTATCGTCTTCATGCGGAATGCTTTGGCGAGTCGTGCAGTCTCTCCGCCGATAGCACCTGTTCCCAGTATAAGGATTGTTTTACCTGTTATCTCCTGAACTTTAACACGCTTTTCCCATGTTGATTTCCGCTCATTTTCAATGATAGTCTTAGAATTCCGATACACTTGTAAAAGCATGGCAATCGCATATTCAGCCATTTGTATTTTATGAATTCCTCTAGCATTCGTAACAAGGATCCCTCTCTCCTCCAAACGCTCAAACGGAAAACCATCCACCCCAGCCGAGAGGCAGGCAATCCATTTTAGTTTGGGTGCGGAGTCAACGAGTTCTACTGTTATGTCATCCCCATACGTAACAAAAACCTCTGCATCCTTTAAATGACTTTCCGCTTCCTCTATCGATTCACAAAAAATAAACTTTTGATTCGTGAATTCCTCTTCTAGCTTCACACGATGTTTTTCTGAGATTTTAGCTGAAAATAAAATCATGACTTTCCCCCTCTGCCCCTTTGAAATCAAACTATTATTTCACTTCATCACGCAAGTACTCAAGTGCTTCTTCCACATGTCCTTTTACTCGAACTTTACGATACTCTTTTAATAATTTACCTTCTTTATCGATAATAAAAGTAGAGCGTTCAATTCCATAATACTCTTTACCGAAGTTTTTCTTTAGCTTCCAGACTCCAAAGTCTTCAGCTACCTTGTGATCTTCATCAGCCAACAATTCAAATGGCAGTTCATGTTTGTCGATAAACTTTTGATGCCTTTCCACCGGATCTGGACTGACACCAAGGATCACCGCATCCAATTCACCGAATTTCTCATGCTGGTCTCTAAAGTCACAAGCCTGAGTAGTACAACCAGGCGTCATATCCTTTGGATAAAAATAAAGAACTACGTATTTCCCTCTATAATCACTTAAGGATATATTTTCTCCAGCTTGGTTTGGTAATGTAAAATCTTTCACTTCTTTACCTACTTCTACTGTCATGATAATCCCTCCATCTCTATTTCCTCCACTATATCATAGAGATAAATGAGATACCTTCTAAAATGCTTGACAGCTTGCTCCTGTACGAAATGGATAATTTTGATATAGTAAAAAGAGTATATCCATCCTTTGTATGGAAATTGCAATCTTTCTAGGAGGCATAATTAATGAATTATTCAACATCCGAATCTTTACACGAAGAAGCATTAGAACATATAGTCGGTGGTGTGAATTCACCTTCCCGTTCGTATAAAGCTGTAGGCGGTGGATCCCCTGTTTACATGGAAAAAGCAAAAGGAGCATACTTCTGGGACGTAGACGGAAATAAATATATAGATTATCTGGCAGCTTATGGACCGATTATTACGGGACATGCTCATCCACATATAACCGAAGCAATTCAAAAACAAGCTGAAAATGGAGTACTATACGGAACACCGACCCGTTTAGAGAATAAGTTTGCGAAGATGTTAAAAGAAGCAATTCCTTCTTTGGAAAAGGTGCGTTTTAACAACTCTGGAACAGAAGCAGTTATGACGACCATCCGTGTTGCACGAGCTTATACCGGACGCAATAAAATCATTAAATTTGCTGGTTGTTATCATGGGCATTTTGATGCTGTACTCGTGGAAGCAGGTTCAGGTCCATCCACTTTAGGTACTCCTGATTCAGCAGGTGTTCCACAATCTACGGCGGATGATGTAATTACAGTTCCATTTAATGATTTAGACGGATTAAAAGAAGCTTTAGATAAATGGGGAGATGAAGTTGCCGCAGTTCTTGTGGAACCTATTGTTGGTAACTTCGGTATCGTGACGCCACATGAAGGATTCCTTCAAGGGGTAAATGACCTTGCACATGGAGCAGGTGCCCTCGTCATATACGATGAAGTGATTTCTGCTTTCCGATTCACTTATGGAAGTGCTCAACAAGTTTATGGTGTGGAGCCTGATATGACAGCGATGGGTAAAATCATCGGTGGCGGTTTGGCTATCGGAGCATACGGCGGCCGAAAAGATATCATGGAGCAAGTCGCACCTCTCGGACCAGCTTATCAGGCAGGAACAATGTCAGGTAACCCGTTATCCATGGCTGCAGGAATTGCTTGCTTAGAAGTACTCAAGGAAGAAGGTGTCTATGAAGAATTAGATCGACTTGGCTCACAACTAGAAGCTGGCATCCTTGAAAAAGCGGAAAAGCATGGCATCGATATTACAATCAATCGACTAAATGGTGCACTTACTGTTTTCTTCGGTACAGAGAAAGTGACAAATTATAAGGAATCAGAAGCAACAGACGGAGAAGCTTTTGCTAAATTCTTCAAACTGTTATTAAAAGAAGGTATTAACTTAGCACCTTCCAAATACGAAGCATGGTTCTTAACTACAGAACATACTGAAAAAGATATCGAAGAAACAATTGCAGCAGTCGACCGAGCATTTGAACAGATGAAATAAAAAAAAGGGAAGAATCCTTTTCATACGGATTCTTCCCTTTTATTTTATTTTTCACCGTTATCCAAATTCTGGATTTCATACAAATTATAGTAACTGCCTTGTTTCTTCATTAGTTCTTCATGGGAGCCTTTCTCGACAATTTCTCCATTTTCTATCACAACGATTGTATCGGCATGAGTAATGGTAGCGAGCCTGTGAGCAACGATAAAGGTTGTCCGTTCGGCAGCAAGCCGCTCCATCGTCTCTTGAATCAGATGCTCACTCTCCAAATCGAGGGCGGAAGTCGCTTCATCAAAAATAAGGATTGGAGGATTTTTCAAGAAAACACGAGCAATGGCGACACGCTGTTTCTGTCCTCCAGATAGTTTTACTCCTCTTTCACCGACTAATGTATCGTAACCTTTAGGCAGACTCATAATGAAATCATGGGCATTCGCCGCTTTTGCAGCTTCAATCACTTCCTCATCGGTTGCATAAGGATTCCCCATCCTAATATTCATCGCGATTGATTCACTGAATAAAATATTATCCTGTAATACCATTCCGATGTTATTCCGTAAAGAACGTGCTTTTACATCTCGGATATCCTTGCCATCGATGCGAATTGCCCCACTCGTTACGTCATAGAATCGAGGGATTAAACTGATTAGAGTGGACTTTCCTCCACCACTCATTCCGACAAATGCGACAGTTTCACCTTTTTCCACTGTAAGATTCACATTTTTCAACACTTGCAATTCATCTTCATCATAATAGAAGGAAACTTGGTCGAACTCGACATTCCCTTCGACGCGGCCCAGTTCCTCAGCATCTTCTTTATCTGTAATATCATACTTCTCATTTACAAATTCAAATACCCTGTCAATGGAGGCAACGGATTGGACTAAAACGGTCGATGAATTGACCAGACGACGCAACGGACTATATACCCGATCCATAAATCCGATAAAAGCAACCATCGTTCCAATGGAAGCAGCTCCGTTAATCACTTGATAAGCTGCAAAACCAATAACAAGTAATGGAGCAAGATCGGTGATTGTATTCGTTACAGCGAATGTCTTAGCATTCCAATCTGTATGCTCAATCGCCTTGTCTAAGAAGCTTTTATTACGACTACCAAACTGTTCCTGTTCATAGTCCTCCAACGCAAAGCTGCGGGTTACAGGAACTCCTTGAATACGCTCATGCAAATGACCCTGCACCTCTGCAAGTTTCTGGGACCTTTCCCTGGTCAGCTGCCTAAGCTTTCCATAGAAATACTTAATGGCGAAGCCAAAGATCGGAAACAACGCAACAGCAACAATCGTCAACGGAATATCCATCGTAAACATAATGCCAAGCGCAATCATGATGGTAATTAAATCAAGCCATACATTCATGAGTCCAGTAATGACGAAATTCTTCGTTTGTTCGACATCATTAATTACCCGGGAAATAATTTCACCGGATTTTGTCTTAGAATAGTACTTCAAGCTCAACTTTTGAATATGATCAAATAACCGATCACGGATATCAAATAAAATTGTATTTCCTACCCATTGCGCAAAATACTGACGATAATATTCAATCGGAGGACGAATGACAACGAATATAAAGAAGGCGATACCCATCACCCAAAAGAGCTGCGTTATCTTTTCATCAGTCGTCATCGTTTCCACATAAATAATATCATCAAGCACATATTTCAATAATAGTGGTAATAACAATGGAATCCCAAATTTAAGTATTCCAATAACGATGGTAAGAAGGATTTTCCATTTATACGGTTTTACAAAGTTCATATATTGCCTAATACTACCCATGCAGTCATCTTCCTTTTACATACACATATTCATACTTACTTATTCATTGTTAACTTGTTTACGCCCACTTGTAAAACAAAATGCCTTGCTACAAATCGTAACAAGGCTTTTATGGACGGCTTACCGATAGGTCAAATATCGTTCATACCAATTATCGACAAAGTCCGGCGCGAACGGTCCTTTCCGCTGATGAATCCAATGCTTAAGAATTATAATGTTTTTCTGTAGGATTCGGTCCAATACGGTTGGGTAATTCATTGTATTCCGGTGTGTTTCATACTCGTCTTCATCAAGCAGCTCATAAGTCATATCGGGAAATACTTTTATATCTAGGTCATAGTCAATATATTTCAGAGCTTCCTCATCATACACAAAAGGAGAACTTATATTGCAGTAATAATGGATGCCATCCGTCCTTATCATGCCAATGATGTTAAACCAATTCTCTGCATGAAAAAAACAGATTGCCGGCTCCCGAGTCACCCATGTTCTTCCATCACTTTCCGTTACCTGTGTACGGTCATTCGCTCCAATAACAACCATTTCCGTCCCCTTCAACACAAGACTACTTTCCCAAGTCCGATGAAGCATGCCATTATGTTTATAGCTTTGTATTTCTATCCTTGTACCAGGTTCCGGAGCAACCACTTGGATCAACCTTCCTTTACAAGATAATCATATATATGTTATTTTCTATAGTATCTTATCTATTATAAATGTTAAAACATAAAAGATAAAGGATAATGGGGAAGCATAACTTAGAGCACTTGGTTATCCACTACGACAGATAACTCTTCCCTCCTTCCTACCTGGAGATTAGTAACCCGCGCTGCTTTAATGGGATTAATGTATTCTACAAGATGGACTTTCACACCTAAATCGTTGCTATGCCGATATACATGATAAAAGCACTGCGAATGAAGTGACCCCTAAAAGTTAGACACGGTTAATTCATTATGCAGCTTGCTCAAAATGAGTTCGGTATTGTACCGGACTCATTTTTAACTTTGCTTTCAACCGTTTCGTATTATAG
>NZ_JBHUDE010000110.1:0-6728 GCF_042678205.1 Oceanobacillus luteolus | reverse complement strand
TAAAGACCGATAATGATAAATTTGACTCAAAAAAGGATCCTAGCAAAGTTTTGATTGCTTGGATCCTTTTTAATTACTGTTTTCGGCTAGTTATGTCCCAGCCTCGTTATTATTCCTTCCTATGATTTGATTGTTCTTCTTGTATATCATCTAATTGATTTTGTTCCTCGTCCGGCAATATTTCCTTGTTATCGTCGTTCTCTTGCGGCTGATCATCATTAACAGGGAACTCTGGCATATAACGGGAAACTATAGCAGAGAGTTCATCAACAATTCCACGAACTGGATAACCTTCTTGAACTTGATCACCCATTCCACGTAATCTTGCCATCAAATCAGCATCTGCTACTACGACAGCAGTTTTGCCCCAAGGGTCATGATATAAAGCTTCCGAGACAGAGTATTTTATAGACCCAACACGGGATCTGTCGATGTCTTCATTTACATCTATCGCAACTACAGTGTATGGGCCGGCTACTAATGCAGAAGCTTGGTTGACTTCAGGTACGCTACTCGCGACTTTAGCGAGATGGTTTGCTATTTCTGTATTTGACAATTGCTCTGTCTCATTTGTTTTTGTATTCTCCACTTGTAAGAATCGATTGTTTGTTTGGTTGTCCTCTTCAAGTTTAGCTTCGTCTGCATTTTGATTTTGACAACCAAAAAGAAGTGTCATACAAAAAATTAAAAAGCAACACTTACGAATATACATGATCATTCCTCCTAAAATAAAGCTGCTGGGCTTATTTTTAGCAGAATGAAGTAAAATATTCGTAAGCAATTAATTATTGAAAGCTTAATCTATAATAATTTTCTTTACTGCCTTAATCGGATTATCCCGATTTGAACCATCTCCAAAGTAAACATGGACTGGGCCATCTTCCTTTAAAGGTTTCCCTTCGCGGGAGAACAATAAAAAGCTTTGTTTCAGTTGGTCCAGTGAGATGGCAATTTCATTTCCATCTTCTTGAACGAGAATGGCGTCAGTAGCTTCGTCACTCACTTCAACATTGTTATAGAATGGTTCAAAAGGCATAACATATGTATTCTTAAATATTTCGTCGACCTCTTTACGAGGAATTGGTTTATTGTCATTTGTAGCCTCATATACTTCACGGTTGAATCGTTCATCAGAGCTGAAAGTGTGCTTGTTTTCTTCAATATTTTCTAATTGATCTTCTTTATTGAAAGCATCCTCCAACTTTATCTTTCGATCATCGAATATCCAAACACCTGCATCAAGAGTAATCGGAAATTTTACCTTTCCGGAAACTGGTATAATCTGCATGTTGTAACTCTCCCATCCATCTTTTTGTTAAATAAGGAATTAACTCTGTTAATCATAACAAACGTAAGCGTTATTTTCATCTAATGAGTAATAGACTAATATTTTCCTGTAAATCCCTTAATTATGTTTGCAATTTTATTAATCAAGAGCTAATATATAAGAAAGAGTCTTATTACCGGAGGGGATATATTTGATTCCAGAGGTGACGGTTAATCATCGTGAAAAAGCTTATGCCCTTCTAAAGGCTGATGCTGACAAAATTTTACGACTAATCGAAGTTCAAATAGAAAATTTAACGGCTCCACAGTGCCCAGTATACGAAGAAGTATTAGATACTCAAATGTTTGGTCTCTCAAAGGAGATTGATTTTGCTGTGCGCTTGAACTTGATCAGTGAAAATGAAGGTAAAGCACTTCTAGATAACTTGGAGAAGAAGCTTAATATATTACATGAAGCATCACAAAATACATTGTGAATGGTTTTTTGTGTGTGTCATGTAGCAAAAACTTTGCCTAGAGTATTCGGCAAGGTTTTTTTGTTTTATCATTAAGGATGTGGATAATAAAAAAACTTTTATAATAGTATGTACTATTTGTTTTAATGTGATATACTTTATAAAAAGTTAAAGCTTATCCCTCCAATAAAATCTACTGTTGGGGAGAAGAAAGATGTTACAAAAACTTAAATACTATGATTATACGTTAATCATAACACCACTTGTTCTTACAGCGTTTGGCCTAGTCATGATATACAGTGCTAGTATGGTAACAGCGGTTGTAGTGGACGGTGTGGAGAGTACATATTATTTGAAAAGGCAAGCAATGTGGTTTGGAATTGGATTCATAGCTTTTATTTTTACTAGTATTTTCCCATATCAGTACTACCAAAAGCTCATGAAGATAATTGTATTATCTGTACTCCTTCTACTCGTTGCTTTATTATTCGCTGGTACAGAAGTTAATAATGCAAAATCTTGGTTGCAAATCGGCCCGATGAGTTTACAGCCTTCTGAGTTTGCCAAACTCGCATTAATTATGTATCTTTCCTCCGTTTATTCCAAAAAACAAGCCTACATCGATCGTTTTGGTATTGGAGTATTGCCTCCATTAATTATGACATGTGTCTTTGTGGGACTAATCGTAATCCAGCCAGATATCGGAACAGCCTCCATTGTATTTTTAATCGCCTGCTCTGTCATAATCAGTTCAGGGATTCGATGGAAGCATATTGGTATTTTAATTGCCATAGGCATTGTCCTTGCTGCCATTGCGGCACCGTCCATGGTGACAGATGAACGAATTTCACGTTTTACAGGAGCGTATAAGCCATTTGAAACACCGGACTCTGACGGATACCAATTGATTCAATCTTATGTAGCAATCGGAGTTGGTGGATTAACAGGAGAAGGACTTGGACAAAGTGTTCAAAAGCTAGGATATCTCACGCAGGCATATACAGATTTCATCATGGCGGTTATCGCTGAAGAACTTGGTTTTGTGGGAGTAGTGCTCGTTATTGGTTTACTTGCAATCATTGTGTTAAGGGGAATTTTCATTTCAAGGAAGTGTACCGACAGTTTTGGTGCACTGCTAGCTATTGGAATCTCATCAATGGTGGGAATTCAAGCGTTTATTAATCTCGGTGCAATCAGTGGAATCTTACCAATTACAGGGGTTACCTTACCTTTTGTCAGTTATGGTGGTACGTCACTTCTGGTTTTACTCATCTCAATGGGTATTTTAAATAACATTGCAATGAATGTAAGAAAAAGAGAGAGTGAAGCAGGAGACCCAAATGAATCACAATATACTAATATAAAACATATTAATAGAGGTGGAAATAATGGGAGATTTAAAGCGTATTAACAAAGTTCTAGTCGCAAACCGAGGGGAAATTGCAATCCGAGTTTTTCGGGCTTGTACCGAGCTGGGAATTCGGACAGTGGCAATTTATTCAAAAGAAGACAGAAGTTCCCTACACCGATTTAAAGCTGATGAGGCTTATCTTATCGGTGAAGGGAAAAAACCAATTGATGCCTACCTTGATATCGAGGGGATTATTCAACTCGCTAGGGATAAAGGTATTGATGCGATTCATCCAGGTTATGGTTTTCTGTCTGAAAATATTGATTTTGCAAAACGCTGTGAAGAAGAAGGGATTATTTTCATTGGTCCTAAAAGCAAACACTTAGACATGTTCGGCGATAAAGTAAAAGCCCGTGAACAAGCGATTAAAGCTGGTATCCCGGTTATACCTGGAAGTGGAGCTGTATTCAGTGTAGATGAAGTGTTGGCTTTTGGCGAAGAGCATGGATATCCTATCATCATTAAGGCTACGCTTGGCGGCGGTGGAAGGGGCATGCGGATTGTCAACTCTGCTGATGAAGTTCCTGAAGCATATGATCGAGCAAAATCAGAGGCAAAAGCAGCTTTTGGTGACGATGAAATCTATATTGAAAAATTACTGACAAATCCTGAACATATCGAAGTGCAGATTTTGGGAGACAATGCAGGGAATATTATTCATCTGTATGAAAGAGATTGTTCTATTCAACGTAGACATCAAAAGCTTATTGAAGTTGCACCAAGTTTGTCCTTAAGTGAAGAAATGCGCAACGAAATTTGTAATGCTGCAGTGGACTTAATGAAGAATGTCGATTATGTTAACGCTGGAACTGTAGAATTTCTTGTTTCAGAAGGTAAGTTTTATTTCATAGAAGTTAATCCACGTGTTCAAGTGGAACATACCATAACGGAAATGATAACTGGAATTGATATTGTACATACACAAATTCTAGTTGCTGATGGATTTGAATTGCATGATGATGTTATTCAAATACCACACCAAGAAAACATTAAAGTTGATGGTTATGCAATACAGTCAAGAGTAACAACAGAGGATCCGAGAAATAATTTTATGCCGGATACAGGAAAGATACTTGCTTATCGTACAGGTGGGGGATTCGGTGTAAGGTTGGACGCAGGGAATGGTTTCCCAGGAGCGGTCATCACTCCTCACTATGATTCATTATTAGTAAAAGTATCGACATGGGGAAGAACCTATGAACAGGCAATACAGAAAATGGTACGTAACTTAAGGGAATTTCGGATTCGCGGTATTAAGACGAATATTCCATTCCTTGAGAAAGTAATGCATCATGAGAAATTTATTACAGGTAAGTATGATACTACCTTTGTTGATACAACAACGGAAATATTCGAATTTGCAGAAGCGAAAGACCGTGGAACAAAAATGTTGAGTTTCATCGGCGACATCACTGTCAATGGTGTTGAGGGTGCATTAAAAGTTGAAAAACCTGAATTTTCTAAGCCTATTGTTCCGAAAGTTAATCGTCAACAACCTTTTGAAAACGGTACAAAACAAATACTTGATGAACAGGGACCAGAAGGATTAGCGAATTGGGTAAAAGAACAGGACAAAGTGTTATTGACGGATACAACATTCCGTGATGCACATCAATCACTGCTTGCAACCCGAATTCGAACGAAAGATCTTTTGGAAATAGCAGAACCGACTGCTAAAATACAGCCGAACTTGTTCTCCGTGGAGATGTGGGGTGGGGCAACTTTTGATGTTGCTTATCGCTTCCTTAAAGAAGATCCTTGGGTACGGCTAGAAAAACTAAGAGAGAAAATGCCAAATGTTCTCTTTCAAATGCTGCTTCGGGCGAGTAACGCGGTAGGATACAAAAACTATCCTGATAATTTAATAAATGCCTTTGTGGAGAAAAGTGCAGAAAGAGGAATAGATGTATTCCGGATCTTTGATAGCTTGAACTGGTTTGAAGGAATGACACTTGCAATTGAAGCAGTTCGGAAATCCAATAAAATAGCGGAAGCCGCGATGTGTTATACAGGAAATATGTTGGATAAAGGCCGCTCTAAATATGATTTGGATTACTATGTAAACTTGGGTAAGCAATTGGAAAATGCAGGGGCACATATTTTAGCGATAAAAGATATGGCGGGATTATTGAAACCTGAAGCTGCATACCAACTTATTTCTACATTAAAGGAAAAAGTTGATTTGCCAATCCATTTGCATACTCACGACACAAGTGGTAATGGAATTTATATGTATGCGAGAGCGATTGACGCAGGAGTGGATATTGTCGACACTGCCAACGGTCCGCTCGCGGGAATGACATCCCAGCCAAGTGGACAAACTTTATTCCATGCTTTAGAGGGTCATGACCGTCAACCAGAAATGGATATTGAGCGTGTGGAAGAGCTATCTTACTATTGGGAAGGTATCAGAGAGTATTATAGTGATTTTGAAAGTGGAATGAAGGCTCCACATACAGAAATCTACAATCATGAAATGCCAGGCGGCCAGTACAGCAACCTCCAGCAGCAAGCTAAGGCAGTGGGACTTGGCGAACGCTGGAATGAAGTGAAGAAAACCTTCCGTTTAGTAAATGATATGTTTGGTGATATTGTAAAAGTGACGCCTTCCTCAAAAGTAGTTGGTGATATGGCTTTATTTATGGTACAAAATAACTTAACAGAACAAGATGTCTATGAAAAAGGCCATCAGATCGATTTCCCGGAATCAGTTATTGAGTTTGCATCTGGTTATATTGGTCAACCTTATCTTGGTTTCCCTGAGAAGCTACAGAAAGTGATTTTAAAAGATCGCAAACCAATTACCGTCCGACCAGGTGAATTGTTGGAACCAGTTGATTTTGATGCGTTACGTGAAGAGCTTGAGAAGAAAATTGGTCAGCCTGCTTCCGATGAAGACGTCATTGCTTATGCTTTGTATCCTAAAGTATTCCTTGATTATAAAGAATTCTGTGAACAATATGGTGACATGTCCTTACTCGATACGCCTACTTTCTTCTATGGAATGAAGCTTGGTGAAGAGATTGATGTGGAAATAGAAGAAGGAAAAACGTTGATTATCAACCTTGTATCCATATCAGAACCTAAGCCTGATGGTACACGTGTCATTTACTTTGAACTCAATGGCCAGACTCGCGAAATTGTCATTAAGGATAAAAACATCCGTTCATCGGTTGCATTCCGTCCTAAAGTCGAAAAAGGTAATGAAAAACATATTGGTGCCACCATGCCTGGAACTGTCTTAAGTGTAAATTCCAATAAAGGTGACGAGGTTAAAAAAGGCGATCACTTGCTGACAACGGAAGCGATGAAGATGGAAACAAGTATTCAAGCGCCTTTCGATGGTGTAATTAAAGATGTTTATGTCAAAGAAGGTTCGGTAATTGAAGTGGATGATATCTTGATCGAATTTGAATAATAATCTGTTGACTTAGCAATTAACATATGAATAAAAAACATCGCTCAAGATTTAGACTAACACAATAAAATGAGACAATAAAAAACACCTTCGAAATGGTATAATCAAACCAATACTAATTCGGAGGTGTTTTTGCGTGGGCAAAAACGTTTATTCT
>NZ_JBHUDE010000109.1:0-6553 GCF_042678205.1 Oceanobacillus luteolus | reverse complement strand
ATGAACCAGCTTCTTCTTCATGATGAACTGAAAGATAGGGTGTTAAAGTACCTTGAATAAATGGGAACTTACACACTTTATTTGACAAGCCCCAAAGTCTAAGAAACTTGTCCTTTTTTTTATCAATTAAGTTGAATATAAATCCAGTATTTTTAATATCCGCACATATCTCCTATCGTTATCCAATCACTACCGTCAACAAGAACATCAGTGTTTACTTCCCATCCTTGCATATAAACAACTCTTATAAATTGTTTTGGTTCATTTACTTTTATAGTATGTTAGCTCCTTTTTGTTGCCATGTTCATTAATATAATCATCTATCCATTGACGTACTAGAACGGACCTTTTTTCATCTCTTCTTTTAGCAATCTTTTTAAATGTATCGAATTGATTTTTGTTCATTCTTGTCAGTAATTTTTTGTTCTTATTATTGTCGGTCATAATCAAGCACTCCTTAGCTAGCTAATTGTAGTTGCTCTCTCCGTCTTGCTTTTACTTCACGTAACACAGTGAATATTTCCCCGTGATTCTCAGTTATAGCGAAAATAGATGCATGTTGCCAAGATTCTATTAAGTTATGTTCCTTAATTAGGGCTAGTCGCTCTTCTGGTATCAATTCAAAAGCAAGTGCCTGACAACCTTTTCGAATCTGAACTCGTCCAGACTCTAATAGCTCATCTACGATAATTTCGGCTTTCTCTTTGTCTGCATGAATTGAATAAATTTCTTCCATACCAATACTTCCTGATGCAAAGTAGCCTTGTTCAATGTAGACTTGCTTCATCAGTTTATAAGCTCTGTTTACATAAGTTCTCAATTGTTTTGCTTTAATCATGATAAATCCCTCCGCCTTGTTGAGTTACTCAACACTTGATCAAAAAAATAACAAACATCACTCTTCGAATTAATATGTTTTATAATTCCTAATTTAACAATAACATATATTGTTGAGTTACTCAACAACTTTGTTCAACTTTTTTAGGTTTATTTACAAATATCTGTTATTATACGATAATTGAGCCAGGAGGAATATCAAAATGACTAAACAATACTATGGTTTAAAAGATTTTGCTGACCGAGCAAATGATAAAGGTCTTAAAACTTCAACGGAAATATTGTCTGTATATAGGAGAAGGGGACTGTTACCTGAACCAGCTGTAATGATTGGTAAAAGGGCAGGTTGGTCTATGGATCAGATTGACCGATGGATTGAAGAAGAAAAATCTAAAAAATGGGATGGCGGGCGAAATTAGAGGGAATTAATTTGCTCGCAAATAACTATACCGACTAAAGAGCTGCAACACTTAGTTTTAGCTCTTTAGTCGGTATAGTTATCTATTTTAAATTAGTGTTTTACGTAGTATTACAATGAATTAGTCGATATTGAGGGATTAATAACTTCTGCTTTACTGTCAACGTTTGAACAGTACTGTTTAATCATCCTTGACGACTGGCTAGCATTTTTAATCAACTCATAGATTAATTCTCGTTCATTTTCACCTAATTCTTTTGAATCTAAGCATCGAGTAAAAAAAGCTTGGGTTTCTCTAGCTTTACAATAACAAGTGATCATATTCTCCAAATTCATTGTAAAACTCCTTTCAGTTTTTTCTATTAATTGATTTAATCCCATCTGCTAGTTGTGTTATCACAGCTTCTAACTTATCTAATTTACGTTCAAATCTTATAAATAGATAAATGGTTATCGCGATAGGAAAACCAAAATTTCCTATCAACGATATCCATACAGGAATAGACTCGGGAGTCATAAAGCCACCCCTCTCATATTAATTTTAAAGGTGATACTCGGATTCGAACCGAGAATAGAGGTTTTGCAGACCTGTGCCTTACCATTTGGCTATATCACCATATAAACCGTTTCATTTTATAAAAGAGAAATACATAATAAAAAAACAATCAAAAATAAATAAAAATAAGGTTTATATTTTTGAAGTTTATCCTCTTTTATATTTAGTAAGAAAAAGGAGGAATTAAAAGTGAAACATGAAGTTATTGTTTATAGAAGTGATAGCTGTAGTTATTGCAGAAAGTTGAAGGACTGGTTAGAACAAAACAAGATCTTATTCACTGATAAAGATATTGAGAATCAAGAGATATATAGTGAATTTGAGAAGTTTAATGCACAAGGTATACCGTTTATAAGAATTATAGATAAAGAAGATGGAAAAGAAGAAAGAATAGTAGGCTTTCATCCGGAAGTAATTAAGCGAATACTTAAATAATATTTAGAAAACACCTGTTAAAAGGTGTTTTTTTATATGATTTTGTTATAATAAACAGAACATAGGTTCTGTTTTTGTGGTTAAAGCTTGTTTTTTTCTGCTAACCTTCACTTTATATATTTATAGTGGGAATTTTTTGTAAAAAAAGTAAATAATAAGGGAGAGGTTTAATGAAAAATAATGAGAAGGTTAGATGTTTTTTCGAAAAGAACAGGAAAAAAATTGAGAGTAATCCTTTAATAATTGGTTTTTTGTCGAATAAAGATAACCTATCATTGCTAGAAGATTATTTAATTAATCCAACAGAGGACAATAAAAATAAAGTTGACATGGAATTCAAAGCACATTGTATAAGAGCACGAAGAATTTCGTATATAAGCAATCTAATTCATTTTTTTAGCCAGGACTATGACAAAAGAAGAAGAAAGGAAAAAGAACGGAACCTATTAATACTAGACAAAACTTCAACAGATGATAGCGAGATAGCAATAATCGATCTAGTTAAAGATAATAGGCAAGAATTGAATCTACCAAATAGCAATTTAATGGAGGATGTAGGAGACGAGGATCTTATTCACGCTTTAAAAACGTTAACAGAGAAACAACTTTTAATTTTAGATTTGATATATCATAAGAATATGCCCCTAAAAGAAATATCATTTAAATTAAAGACAACACCTCAGAATATATCTAATCATCACAGAACAGCTATAAAAAAACTAAGATTACATTTATTAAACAAGGGGGAAAAACTAAAATGAGAGCGAATGACGAACTGGTTCATATCTTGGATGATTTTCATCCGAAGATTAAGAAAAGTCTAAAAAACACGGAATATCAAGATAGAGAAGACCTTGAGCAAGAAATTAACATGAAAATTATAGAAAAATATTCTACGATTAGGTATGATGATTGTCCCAGTATATGGGAGTTATTAAAATAAAATATTAGTAATTACAATAGCCACAGGGAGAGTATCAATTCTCTGTGGCTATTACTTTTTCATTTGTTCATACATATGAGATTTAGAAGAGTACTAGACAATATTATCTAGTACTCTTAGAGATGAAATTACAAATATTAGCAGTTAGCTGCAACAACAGCGGCAAAGAAGTTTGCAACCCTACTTGAACCTGCATTACTTGTGTTTCTTGCACAATTCACTAAGTTACGGTCACAGTCACAATCCCACGAACCGAAGTTGGCCCAGCAAGCATCGTGTGATGCACAACAGCGATCAAGTGCGTTTACTGGAGTACCGCCACCATAGTCACCGGTAGTTCCGCAATTCGAACCACAGTGTCTATAAGTTACCAATGTGCCAAACGGATTACCATATTTTCTAAACTTACAGCATGCATTTACACATAGTGCTCCCCATTGAGGTGTAATCAGACCGTCATTTGAAATTTCCCCTGGAGTATAGTTAGGATCATTTGGAAAATCACCTGATGGAATATAAAAAGAATCTGCTTCCGCTACCGAAGTGTCATTTACAACTAAATCTCCGTTTTTAACAATCTCAACTTTTTGTGAAAGAACCTTATCCGCTACTCTAAAATTAAAGTAACCATGGATGGTTTTAACTGTTTTATCTTTCTCAGGGATACTTATTTCATTAAATTCAACTAGCAAATCATCCCCGTATTTTTGATAATGGGTAGTACCAATACCAATAAATCCTTTGTACCTAACGTTCTCCTTAAAAGCTGGGTGATACATGTCGTAGATAAAGGCCTGTTCCTCTGTAGGCAGGTTTGATACTTCTTGAATAAAATTACTAGCATGCGCTTTAATTTTATCCACTGCCTCTTTTTCCATAATCTCTAGCTTAGTAACTTCCTCCTGCGTTAAATGTCTACCATTTCCAAACATAAAACAACCTCCTTATATTTTGTGGTTCATTATATAAAGAGGAGTTAACAGTCTAAAAACAAGTAGATAAAAAATAAAGATTATCTTTTTAAGGAGATGGATTAATTGAAAAAGAAAATACAATTATACATATAATTGTTAGGCCAGTTAATAGATTCATCAATAATCCTAAAATTGTAAAACCCTTGCTATTTGTTTTAAGAAAGAGTGAGATTACACCAGATATAACCCCTAAAATTACTATATATAAATAATAAGAAGGGAAGATATTTCTTTGAATCAAGATAGCTATATTCAGGCTTAAAAGATTGATAAGCCCTAACCAGAAACTAAACAGAGAAAGTAATCGTGAAAATTTATTACCCTTTATCGCCAATTCCATAATTCAACACCTCCTAAATTTTGATTCGTTACTTCAGGTATCTCATTTAATTTTAAAAGCTCTTTTGTTGGTCCAGTTACTACAACGCCATATATTTCGATGCCATTTTCATCTATAAACTTAGTGACTTCGTTAATATTTAGAGATCTATTCTGGGTAATTGTTTCTGCCCAATCTTGGTATTTATTTAATCTGTTTAATACCTCGATAAATTGTTTACTGTTTTCCTCTTTATTGTTAAAAGAAGAATTTATATCACCGTCCTGGGCAGGGTATCCAATAGCCGTATATTTGGTATCATCGACTATTCCAGTATTTACGGCATACCAGAGAATATCTAACTCAATATCGCTAAATATATTTTTAATTTCTTCCTCACTATAAAATGCATCGAGCGATACAAAAACCTCTGAAACCGTTCCATCAGGTAAATTTTGTAATTGTTGGTTTACATCATTAGTTGTTGAAAGAGAGGGATTCTCAGGGTGTGAAAATTTCTGTGCATTAAACTCTTTCAGTCGTTCTGGCTGATCCACTTTATTTAAGAATAATGTTAAATTATCTGTTCTAAGATGTTTTTGGTTATTTCCAATTTGCTTGTAGATATCAAAGTCGCCCTCCATTGAAAATAGCCCTACATTGGTTCTGATATTTTGAAAATCAACTGTTGCGTTTGGCTCTGTGATTGAAATAGTATCTGCTGCAACTTGAATAAAGTTGTTTCCGCGACTATCGGCTATACCATAGCCATAATATACAAATGAAAATATTGTACATATAGGTAAAATCATTAATGCTATTGCGATTGTCATCAACGCATTTGATATAATAGCCTTTCTTTTACCTTTATTAAGTGACTTCATATGCTTACTAGGGGGATTTGAGATAGTTTTTTTATAATCTTTTTCCGATTCACCGTCGAGAAAGTCCTGGTAAGATTCATATTTATCAAGTTCTTTTTCAAACAAAATTTCTTCTTCCTTAGAAAGTTTATTTTGTTTGTACTTGTTTAGTAAATCATTAAACTGCTCTTTATCCATTAATTTACACCTCACTATTTTTTAACCGTCTAACTTTTCTTCTTCCTCTGTGAAGAGAAGATTTAAAACTTGCTAAAGAAATACCCATTACTTCCGCACATTCCTCGTAACTTAATTCGTGAAAATCACATAACAAAATTGCGGTTTTTTGTTTTAGTGGAAGTCCATTAATAACCTTTAATATATTTTTTATCATCTCATCTTTTAGGATGTTTTCTTCTATATTAGTTCCAGATTCCATCATTTGAAGTTGTTCCTCATCAATCAAAATATTTCTTTTGTTTTTACGGAAATAATCTATCAATAAATTATGGGATACTTTAAATAACCATGGCTTAACGTTGTTAACATTTAGATCATTAATATTTATAAACGCACGATAAAAAGTCTCTTGTAATAAATCCTCTACAAGATGATGATCTTTACACAGCGAAAATAAATATCGATAAATGTCATCCAGATAATCTTCGAAAACTTCTTCTATATTCAACCATCTTCTCCCCCCTCTACCTCAACCACGTAAACCGGCTAAGAATTGTTTCACTTTTTTTTACTTATTTTATCATTTCTCCAAAATATGATTGTTTAATTTACCATCAGCACCTCTTTATAATATTGAAACACATCACTTCAAAGGAGGGTTTACATTGTCAGAAAAAAAGAATTCTGTAATTACACGGGATGGTCCAGCGCTTATTTATTGCGATAAAAGACGCAGTTGTTGTGCTTATGGAAATGAAGGGTGTTGGGGTACATTTTATCGCTATCTAGATGGCAGACAAGAGTTTAGATACTGTTCTTGCAGTTAATATGTTCCAACTATTGCGCTTTCTTCGAGTATTAGAAGTGCTGAAGGTGTAGAAAATGTAAAAAAGTGTAGGTGTTGTCCTACACTTTTTCTTTTGCGCGCGCCCAGCAAGCCGTTAATTGCTAGTTGGTGAAAGTCCAACCTGAGTAGGTGCCAAGACGCTCAGTAGCTGACAGGCAACTGGTGGAGAAATCCTAAGGTT